>CACYBP010000173.1 GCA_902772625.1 Oscillospiraceae bacterium | reverse complement strand
GCGGATGCAGGTGGATTCGTAATTCGGACGGTCGGGCACCTCGCTCATGGCGACGATGCCGCTGGTGGCCTTGACCACCACCGCGTCCAGAGAGTATTCGGGCGAACCCATCATCGGACCGCCGCAGATCAGGACCGCGGGATCCTTCTTGAAGCCGCCGCAGGCCTCGATCACCGCCGAAAGCGGCGTGCCGAGCCGGACCAGAAGGTTCTTCGGACTGGCGATGGCGTCGCCAGACACCGTGACGATCCTTTCGGTCAGGGGCATGCCGGTCATGATCGCGTTGCCGATCACCGCGGTGGTCTGCGTGTTGAAGATGGCGCAGCCCACGTCTCCGGGAAGGCCGCCCGAGGGGATCTCCCGCCCGGTGATGACCTTGACCAGCTGTTTTTCATACCCCTGGGGGTATTTGTTCTTCAGGATCACGGTCTCGATACCCGTGATGCCGTTCTTTTCCAGAAAACGCAGGATCGGCTCCTCGCACTCGATCTTGTTCTCCTCGAAGGCGAGATAGGCGTGATCCTGTCCCAGAATCTTCATCAGCACCAGCATCCCCAGGATCAGCCGGTCGTACCGTTCCAGAAGCACCCTGTGGTCGCAGGTGAGATAGGGCTCGCACTCGGCGGCGTTGATGATCAGGGTGTCAAGCTTTCCCATCACCGAGCGTAGCTTGAAGTGGGTGGGGAAGGCCGCGCCGCCCATGCCCACGAGGCCTTTGGAGCGGATGAAATCGATCAGCTCTTCGCTTGACCGGCTCTTCCAGTCTGGCATGGGGACCACCGAGGGATCGGGGGTGTCCTGACGGTCGTTCTGGATGACGATGCAGGGCTTTTTTCCGCCGCTGACCGATTCGTGATCCTCCATCCGGAGGACCTTGCCCGACACCGGAGAATGGATCGGCACCGGGATCGGCTCGGGTGAATCGGCGATGAGCTGCCCCATTTTCACCGTTTCTCCCGGCTTGACCACCGGGGAGCACGGCTTGTTCCAGTGCATGGACAGAGGCACGTAGAGGACGTCCGGCACCGGCATGACCTCGATCTTTTTGGAGCTTGTGCTCTTTTTGTGCTGATCGGGATGGATGCCGCCGCGGAAGGTGGGAGCTTTCAAATGCATACACCTCACTGTTCCGATGGGTTGAAAGGGATCCTGCCGTAAGGCAAAAGGGGATCATCCCCATGGGATCAAAACTATTCGGGCTTTTCTTCGCCCGGCTTCTCCTCCGCCGCGGTTTTCGGCGGGGCTTTCTCCCACTCGTGATCCAGGGCGCGCCGGACGGCCTTGGGGCTCGCGGTGAAAAAGGCCGAGGTGGAGGGGAGAAAGAAGAGCAGCGCCGCGCTGACGATCTGGACCGCCAGCTGGTAGGAGGTCTTCAGGAACATCGGCGTGCCGGAGGGATTGACCAGAAGCGCGAAGGTCACCGGGACGCCGATCAGCACGGCCGGGATGGCGAAGAATTTCCGCGCCGTCTCTTTCCCGAAGAAGAGAAAGACGCAGCAGAGAAGCATTCCGATCCCGTAAACCAGGATCCACCACACCGTGCCGCCGGCGGTGAGCGAAAAGTACATCCAGAGCGCGATGGTCAGGATGTTCACCGCCGCCAGAACGAAGGTGATGATCCGCCCGCGCAGGATCTTCAGCGAATAGGTCTTCAGAGGATCCGGATCCCGCGCCGGGCCCTGAAAATCGTCGTCGCTGGTGATGGGCATGGAAAAATCGGTGCGCGCCTTCTGATTGATCGAGGGCTCCTGCTTGGGAGCGCCGCTGCCGAATTGTACGTTTTTAGGCATTTTGCTCGTTTTCCTTTTGTCGTGGGTCGTTGAAATCGTGCTATCACACAAAAATAAATATAGCACAACCGTGCAGGAATTGCAACGACTGATTTACGAATTTTCTCGTTTTTCTTCTCCCGCGGCGTCGGAGAGGCGCGCGAATTCCTCCAGAGACAAGGTCTCGCCGCGCCTTTTCGGGTCGATCCCGGCCGCGCCGAGCGCCCTGAGGGCGCTTTCCTTGCCGCCGAGAACGCCCGAAACACTGTTGGAAAGGGTCTTGCGGCGGTTTTCAAAGGACGCGCGGATCAGCCGGAAGAAAAGCGCCTCGTCCCTGGGCTTCACCGGCGGCTCCTTCCGGACCGAAAGCCGGATCACCGCCGAATCCACCTTCGGCGCGGGGAAAAAGCACCCGGCGGGCACCGCAAAGAGGGTCTTCGCCTCGGCGTGATAGGCGACGTAGGCGGTGAAGGCCGAATACTCGGGCGTCCCGGGAAGCGAGCAGATGCGCCTCGCCACCTCCTTCTGCACCATCAGGGTGACGGAATCGAAGCACTTTGCCTCCAGAAGGGCGCTGACGGCGGGGGTCGTTATATAATAAGGAAGATTGGCGCAGGCCGCCCGGGGCATCCCGGGCATTTTTTCCTTTACCAGAGCCGCGAGATCAAGCTTCAGGACGTCGCCCTCCACGATCTCCACGTTCTTCCCGGCGAAGTGGGAGGTCAGGTGGGGGATTAGCCGCTGATCCAGCTCCACCGCCACCACCTTTCCGGCCCTTTCCGAAAGCGCTTCGGTCAGGGCGCCGAGTCCCGGCCCGATCTCCAGCACGCCGTACCCGCCTCCCTCGGGAAGAGAGGCGGCGATGCGCCGGGGAACGGCGGGGGAGATCAGAAAATTCTGGCCCATGGCCTTTGAAAAGTGAAATCCGTCGGGATACAGGATCGCCTTGATGGCCGCCACGCTTGCAAGCTCCATGCCGGTACCGCCTTTCTCAACCGGATAGATAGGGAACGCATGTCTTATTGTATCACAATCCCGCCCGGAAAACAACCGCGCGGCCATTCGGGGCAGCGCGAACGAAGAATAGACGGAATACACAAATCCGGGGGGGCAAACAGAACAAATAGTTGACAGATCATCCATATCATGATACAATCAAATCACGGGAAGCGCACGCCTGCGGGAGGAGAACTCTCTCCCGGGAAAAGGGACGGCGCGGGGAATTGCCCGGGAAGAGTGCGGAAGGACCCACCCTCCCGGGAGTCAATAAGGGGGGACGACGATGAAAAACCGGGGTCTTGCAACGCTTTTGTCCGTGACGCTTCTTCTCGGCTTTCTCGTCTCCGGCTGCGCCGGGACGGCTTCGGTGCCGGAGGGGGAGGTCCATCACCGCTCGGAATATTTTGACGGGGACAACGCCCTGACCGAAAAAGAG
>CACYBP010000172.1 GCA_902772625.1 Oscillospiraceae bacterium | reverse complement strand
GATCTTCTCGGCGCGAAGGGGCACCTGGTGCTCTCCTGCAAAAGCCGGCCGCAGGCCGATTTCCTCGACGACCGGACGGTGCTTCAGAAGATCCGGGAGAAGGCCTCGGCCCTCGCCGGAGAAGACGTGAACGTCACGGTCCGGGTGGAGGGGGAAGAGGAGGAAAAGCCCGATCCCTTCGCCGACCTTCTGCGCTTCGGGGACGAAAACCCCGATATCGCCGAGGTGCGCTGAACCGGTTTCCCGCCCGGCGCGGCGAAAATAGAAATAAGATCATCATAAAGGAAAACCATCGTAAAGGAGAAGAACAGAAATGGCAAAAAGAGGCGGATTCCCCATGGGCGGCATGGGCGGCGGCATGAACATGAACATGATCCGTCAGGCTCAGAAGATGCAGGCCGATATGCAGAATTTCCAGGAAGAATTCAAGACCAGAGAATTCGAGGCGTCCAGCGGCGGCGGCGTGGTCACGGCGAAGGTGTCCGGCGAGCACCGGCTCCTTTCTGTGGACATCAAGCCCGAGGCCGTGGACCCCGACGATATCGAGCTTCTTTCGGATATGATCGTGGCGGCGGTGAACGAAGCCATGCACGCCGTGGACGAGGCGAACGAGGAGGGCATCCGGAAGATCACCGGCGGCCTCTCTCTGGGTCTCTGACGGCAAAAGGGAAAAGAGGCGAAGGAGCCTCGCCCGGAAAGGACTGACGGTATTTGGATAGCTATGCCCCCGCCGTGGAACGGCTGATCGAACAGTTTCATAAGCTTCCCGGCGTGGGAAGAAAGAGCGCCGTGCGCATGGCGTTCTATATCCTCGGCGCCAAAGAGGAGACGGCGGAGGCCTTTGCCGACGCCGTTATCGAGGCGAAAAGGGTGATCCACCGCTGCCCGGTGTGCGGCGATCTGACCGACCGGGAGCTCTGCCGGATCTGCGCCGATCCCGAACGGGATCACGGCGTGATCTGCGTGGTATCGGATCCCAAGGACGCGGCGGCCATCGAACGGACCCGGGATTATAAAGGGGTCTATCACGTCCTGCACGGGGTGATCAACCCCATCAACCGCGTCGGCCCGGAGGATATCGCCGTGCGCGAGCTTCTCGACCGTCTGGAGGAGGGGAACGTCCGGGAGATCATCCTGGCCACCGACCCCGACGCCGCGGGGGAGACCACCGCCATGTATATCGCCCACGCGGCGCGCCCCACCGGCGTGCGCGTGTCGCGCCTGGCCTACGGCATGTCCATGGGAAGCCATCTGGAATTCACCGACGAGCTTACCCTCAACAAGGCTCTGGAGGACCGGAAGGAATTCTGACCGCTCTATATCGCGCCCCGATCTTACGCGCCGCCGCGGGAAAACCGCGGCGGCGCTTTTCACGTCTTCTCCCGGCCGCGGCGAAGGCGGCGGGGAGAAGGCGCAGAGCGCAGAGCATGGGGAAGAGTGACAAAACCGCCCGGCTTCCCCCGGGGAATTTGGCAATTTTTTTTCAATACCCTCTTGACAAGTGCTGACGGAAGTGGTACATTATAGCCAGAAATTAGCACTCGGACTAATTGAGTGCTAAATTCAAAAAGGATGATGGAACATGAGCGAGCTTTCGGAACGGAAAAAACGAATATTGCAGGCCATCATCGACGAGTATATCGCCTCGGCGGAGCCGGTGGGTTCCAAGAGTCTGGTGGAAAAGCACAACCTGGGTGTCTCCTCGGCGACGCTTCGCAACGAGATGGCCGATCTGGAGGAGATGGGGTATCTGACCCATCCGCACACCTCCTCGGGCCGGATCCCCACCAACCTCGGATACCGGTTCTACGTGGATGAGCTGATGAAGATGCAGACCCTGACCGACAGCGAGGTGCGCCGGATCTCCGCCGCCTTCGACTCCCGGCTCCGGGAGATCGACAAGCTGATCGCGGAGGCCGGCCGGGCGGTATCGGAAATGACCAACTACGCGTCGGTCACCCTGACGCCGCGCATCACCGGGGACGTGATCAAGAGCATCCGGCTTTTCGCCTGCGATCCGACTCTTTACGTCTTCGTGATCATATCCGAATCGGGCCTTGTCAACGACAAGATGATCCGTACCTCCCGTCCCATCCCCGACGAGGACCTCACCGCTCTTTCGGACGCCCTGAACCGTCTTCTGGTGGGGCTTTCCCCGGGGGATATCTCCTTCCGGCACATGGCGGAGCTGGAAAACGCGGCGGGAGAGGCGCGGGAGCTGCTCATCTCGATCCTCGATTATCTGAAGACCATCATTTCGGAGTACTCCACCTCGGAGGTGCACATCGACGGCGCCAACAAGCTTCTTTACTACCCCGAATACAACGACATCCAGAGCGCGCGGAAGCTTTTCGATTTTCTCGGCTCGGAAAGCGACGGCAGCTGGATCCTGAAGGGCGGGGAGGAAAGCCAGAACCGCCGCCGGGTGGGCGAGGAAGGTCTGGTGGACATCCGGATCGGCAAGGAAAACGGCGTCGCGCCGCTGGACAACGCCTCCTTCGTGGTCACCGACATCCCGCTCTCGGGGGACTCGAAGATCTATCTGGGGCTTCTGGGCCCCACGCGCATGGACTACGCCCGCGCCTCGGCAAGGCTGCAGTTCGTGGCGCGGATCCTCGGACGGGTGATCGAGGATATCATGACGAACGATTGACGCCGGACGGCGGGAAGGAAGGATAGGCATGGCGAAAAAAGAAAAAGCGCCCCACGGGACGCCGCCTGAGAAAGAAAAGAAGGAGCCCGTGACCGAAGAGACTCCGGAAAAGGAGCAGGGCGCCGGGAACGAACCCGGCAATTCTCCCGAAAAAGAAGAAAAGACCGCCGGCGAGCCTCCCAAAGCGGAGGAGAAGAAGGACCCCCTGGCGGAGGAGCACGAAAGATTCCTCCGGCTCGCCGCCGAGTACGACAATTACCGCAAGCGCACCCAGAAGGAAAAGGAAAAGACATGGTCGGACGCGGTGGAAAAGACCGTGGCCGGACTCCTGCCGACCCTGGACAATCTGGAACGCGCCGTGGACGCTGCGGAGGACCGGGACGGAAGCCTCTACAAGGGCGTGGAAATGACCCTGAAGATGTTCCGGGAGCAGCTGGAAAAGCTGGACGTCACCGCCATGGACACGAAAGAGGGGACCCCGTTCGATCCCCGGTTCCACGAAGCCATCATGCACGAGGATGACGGAAGCGGAGAAAACGTCATCGCAGAGACCTTCCAGAAGGGATACCTCCGGAAGGATACGGTCGTCAGACCTGCTCTCGTGAAAACGAGAGGTTGAAATAGAGCCTGAAAAAATCAATCATAAGGAGGACATTGCAATGTCGAAAATCATCGGAATAGATCTCGGAACCACCAATTCCTGCGTATCGGTCATGGAAGGCGGCGAGGCCGTCGTCATCGCCAACGCCGAAGGCGCCCGCACCACCCCGTCGGTGGTGGCCTTCTCCAAGAACGGCGAAAGAATGGTCGGCCAGGTGGCCAAGCGCCAGGCCATCACCAACCCGGACCGCACCATTTCCTCCATCAAGAGAGAGATGGGCACGGATTACAAAGTCAATATCGACGGCAAACGCTACACGCCGCAGGAGATCTCGGCCATGATCCTTTCCAAGCTGAAGGCTGACGCGGAAGCTTACCTCGGCGAAAAGGTCACCGAAGCGGTCATCACGGTGCCGGCTTACTTCTCGGATTCCCAGCGCCAGGCCACCAAGGACGCCGGCCGCATCGCGGGCCTCGACGTCAAGAGGATCATCAACGAGCCCACCGCCGCGGCTCTCGCCTACGGCGTGGATAAAGAGAAGGAACAGAAGGTCATGGTGTACGACCTGGGCGGCGGCACCTTCGACGTTTCGATCCTGGATATGGGCGACGGCATCCTGGAGGTCCTTTCCACCAACGGCAACACCCGTCTGGGCGGCGACGACTTCGACAAGCGCATCATGGACTGGATCATCGCCGAATTCAAGAAGGATCAGGGCATCGACCTTTCCACCGACAAGGCGGTCATGCAGCGCCTGAAGGAGGCTGCTGAGAAGGCCAAGATCGAGCTTTCCAGCACCACCACCACCAACATCAACCTGCCCTTCATCACCGCCGACGCCACCGGCCCGAAGCATCTGGACCTGACCCTGACCCGCGCGAAGTTCGAATCGCTCATCGACGATCTGATCGAAGCCACCATGGCCCCCGTGCGCCAGGCCATGAAGGACGCCGGCGTCACCACCAGCGATCTGGATAAGATCCTTCTGGTGGGCGGCTCCACCCGCGTGCCGGCCGTGCAGGAGGCCGTGAAGCGCATCACCGGAAAAGAACCCTTCAAGGGCATCAACCCCGACGAATGCGTGTCCCTGGGCGCTGCGCTGCAGGGCGGCGTGCTCACCGGCGACGTGAAGGATCTTCTGCTTCTGGACGTGACTCCGCTGTCTCTGGGCATCGAGACCATGGGCGGCGTGTTCACCAAGATCATCGACCGCAACACCACCATCCCGACCAAGAAGAGCCAGGTCTTCTCCACCGCCGCCGACGGTCAGACCTCCGTGGAGGTCCACGTTCTGCAGGGCGAGCGCGAAATGGCCCAGTACAACAAGACCCTCGGCCGGTTCCATCTGGACGGCATCCCGGCCGCCCCGCGCGGCGTGCCGCAGATCGAGGTCACCTTCGACATCGACGCCAACGGCATCGTCAACGTCAACGCCAAGGACCTCGGCACCGGCAAGGAACAGAAGATCACCATCACCTCCTCCACCAACATGTCCAAGGAGGACGTGGACAAGGCGGTGCGCGAGGCCGAGCAGTTCGCCGAAGAGGACAAGAAGCGGCGTGAGGCCGTCGATACCCGCAACGAGGCCGATCAGCTGGTCTACCAGTCTGAAAAGACCCTGAACGAGATCGGCGACAAGCTTCCCGAAAGCGACAAGGAGCCGGTGAAGACCGCTCTGGAAGCTCTGAAGGAAAAGCTCAAGGGCGAGGACACCGACGGCATCAAGTCGGCCACCGAGGATCTGAAAAAGGCCTTCTACGCCCTGTCCGAAAAGCTCTACCAGTCCCAGGGGCAGAACCCCGGCGCTGGTCAGGGCAACCCCGGCGGCGCGAACCCGGGCTCCGGCGCGACCAACGACGACGGCACCGTGGACGCCGATTACGAGGTCAAATAAGAGAAGGTCAAAAAAGGACGACGTCCCCGCGGGCGCAAAAACGGCGCCCGCGGGGAAAAAGATATCGGCCCGCCTGATATAAACTTATAAAAAAGGGAACGGGCAAGCTTATCAGGGGAAAGGAAAGGGCGCTTCCCCGGCGTTTTCCGGAGGGAGGCATCTGTGATCTATGGCAAATAAACGCGACTATTACGAGGTGCTTGGCGTAGAAAAGGGAGCGAGCGAGGACGAGATCAAGCGCGCTTACCGCAAGCTCGCCATGAAATATCACCCCGACCGCAATCCGGGGGACAAAGAGGCCGAGGAGCATTTCAAGGAGGTCGGCGAGGCCTACGAGGTGCTTTCCGATCCCGACAAGAGAAAGAAGTACGACCAGTTCGGCTTCGACGCCTTCGATCCCACCGCCGGAGGCGGCGCGGGATACGGCGGAGCCTCGGGCTTCGGCTTTGAGGATTTCGATCTGGGCGATATCTTCGGCAGCTTCTTCGGCGGCGGAGCCCGCCAGAGCCAGTCCAGGCGCAACGCGCCCCGCCAGGGCGAGACACTGGAATACATGCTGACCCTGACCTTCGAGGAGGCCGCCTTCGGCACCCGCAAGGAGATCAATATCCAGAGGATGGAGGTCTGCCAGGACTGCGGCGGAAGCGGCGCGGCCAAGGGCACGACCGCCGAGACCTGCTCGGTCTGCCACGGCACCGGCCAGGTGCAGACCACCACGCGCACCCCGCTGGGCATGTTCAGCCAGACCACCGTCTGCTCGGCCTGCCGCGGCCGGGGCAAGGTCATCAAGAACCCCTGCCGTTCCTGCGGCGGGACCGGCATGAAGCGCATGAACCGCACCGTCACCGTGGACATCCCCGCCGGCATCGACGAGGGGCAGACGGTCTCGCTGCGCGGCGCGGGCGGCCACGGCGTCAACGGCGGCGCCCCGGGCGATCTGCACGTCACCATCCGCATCAGCCCGCACGCCATCTTCACCCGCCGCCGCTACGACGTGTACTGCGAACTGCCCATCACGGTGGTGCAGGCCGCCCTCGGCGCCGAGATCGAGATCCCCACCATCGACGGACCCATGACCTACAAGATCCCCGAGGGGACCCAGCCGGGCACCGTGCTCCGCATCCCCCGCAAGGGCATCCCGGTGCTCCGGAGCAAGTCCCGCGGCGACCACGTCCTGGTCATCAAAGTGGAGATCCCGAAGGGACTCACCGAAAAGCAGAAGAAGCTTCTGCGCGATTTCGACGACGCGGTCAGCGACCGGAATTTCAACGAGAACCGCAGCTTCTTCAAGAAGGTCAAGGATCTCTTCAACAAGTAAGCCGGTTCGCCTGAAAAGAAGACCTCCGGCCCTGCGG
>CACYBP010000171.1 GCA_902772625.1 Oscillospiraceae bacterium | reverse complement strand
GCCCAACCGTCGGTACGGGAAAAATATTCGTCCCGGATCTCAGGGGAAACGATATGGGTATGGCAGTCGATCTTCGGGACTGATTTTTTGGCACTCGCGATGGTGTTTTTTATGCCGGACGTCATAAAACGGGGCCTCCTTCCTTATACGGATACAGTATAGCACACGATGCGGAAAAAGTCCATAGAGCCTTGAAAAAAGGTTCCCGGCGGGAAAAGTTTTTTCGTTGTAATTCCCGCCGGGTTGTGATATGATGGAAAAAACAGGATGAAAGAAAAGAGAGGAGAAACGATATGGAATATCTGACCCTGGGAAGGACGGGGCTTCGGGTGTCGCGCCTGGGCTTCGGAGGGATCCCGATCCAGAGAGCCGACGCGGGAAAAGCCCGGGAGCTGGTGCTCGCCATGAAGGACGCGGGGGTCAATTATATCGACTCGGCCCGCGGCTACACCGTCAGCGAGGCCTATATCGGCGAAGCGCTGGAGGGGGTGCGCGATTCTTTTATTCTGGCCACCAAAAGCATGGCGCGCACCCGCGAGGCCATGGCGGCGGATATCGAAACCAGTCTTCGCAATTTCCGCACGGGATATATCGATCTTTATCAGGTACACAACCCGAACGACGCGGCTCTGGATCAGGTGATCGGGGAAGGAGGCGCTCTGGAGGCCCTTCTGGAGGCGAAGGAAGCGGGGAAGATCGGCCATATCGGCCTGACCGCCCATTCCAAAGCCGTGGCGATGCGCGCGCTGGATCTTCCCTGGGTGGAGACCGTCATGTTCCCCTTCAATATCGTGGAGGATCAGGGAAGGGACGTGATCGAAAAGGCGAAAGAAAAGAACGCGGGCTTCATCGCCATGAAGCCCCTGGCCGGCGGCGCCATCGAATCGGGAAGGACCGCCCTGCGCTTCCTGGCGAAGGAAAGGGGAGTGGACCTGATCATCCCCGGCATGGCCGAGCTTGGGGAGCTTCGGGAGAATATCGCGGCGGTCTCGGACCCCGCGCCTTATTCCCCGGAGGAGGAGGCCGAGGCGGACGCGATCCGCTCGTCTCTCGGCTCGGGCTTCTGCCGCAGGTGCAACTACTGCGCCCCCTGCACGGCGGGGATCAGCATTCCGAACGTCTTTCTGTTCGAGGGGTATCTGGAACGGTACGGCCTGGAAGAATGGGCCCGCTCGCGCTACGCCACCCTCGCGAAAAAGGCGTCGGACTGCGTCGGCTGCGGCGTCTGCGAAAGCCGCTGCCCCTACGAGCTTCCGATCCGCGCCATGATGCAAAGGGCCCGGAAGGCCTTTGGGGAATAAGGGGGCGCTGTGGCAAGAGACGTCCGTTCGAAGTTTCAGCGCATGACCGAGGATCCGGTGGAAAAGCTGGTGCTTTCCATGGCGGCGCCGGCTATCGTCAGCATGCTGGTCTCTTCGATCTACAATATGGCCGACACCTTCTTCGTGGGAAAGATCGGCACCTCCGCCACCGGAGCCGTGGGCGTGGTGTTCCCGGTGATGGCCGTCATCCAGGCCTTCGGCTTCTTTTTCGGCCACGGCTCGGGCAATTACGTCTCCCGCGCCCTTGGACGGAAAGAGCATGAAAAGGCCGCACGGATGGCCGTGACCGGCTTCGTCCTTTCGATCCTCGCGGGACTCTTGATCACGGCCGTAGGCCTGATCTTCCGGAAGAGCCTTATCTATCTCCTGGGCTCCACCGAGACCATCTATCCCTACGCCGAAAGCTATCTCACCGTGATCCTGATCGGCGCGCCCTGGATGTGCTCGTCCTTCGTTCTCAACAACCAGCTGAGGTTCCAGGGGAACGCCGCCTACGCCATGGTGGGCATCTCGGCGGGAAGCATTCTGAATATCGCCCTCGATCCGCTTTTCATCTTCACCTTCCGCATGGGGATCGCGGGGGCTGCCTGGGCGACGATCCTTTCCCAGGCGGTCTCCTTCATTCTGCTTCTTCTCGGCACCATGAGAAGCGACAACATCCGCATGAAGCTTTCGCTTTTCACCCCGAATCTCTATTATCTCAAGAACATGGCCATCGGGGGAGTGCCGTCCCTGTGCCGTCAGGGACTCAACAGCCTTGCCACGGTGTGCCTGAACTTCGCCTGCCACGGCTACGGCGACGCGGCCATCGCCGCCATGTCGGTGGTGACGCGGGTGATGATGTTCGCGACCTCTGCCCTGATCGGCTTCGGGCAGGGGTTCCAGCCGGTGTGCGGCTTCAATTACGGCGCGGGGAAATATACCCGGGTGCGAAGGGCTTATCTCTTCTGCGTGGCAAGCGGCGTGGTCTTTCTCCTGATCCTCGCGGTCATCGCGTCGATCCTTGCTCCGTCGATCATAACCCTGTTCCGGGACGATCCGGAGGTGGTCCGGATCGGTTCGTCGGCCCTCCGGCTCCAATGCCTGATCTTCCCGCTCAACGCCGTGGTCATCATGAGCAATATGCTCTTCCAGACCATCGGGAAGATGTTCCGGGCGTCGTTTCTGGCCATGTCGCGCCAGGGGCTTTTCTTCATCCCGCTGGTGCTTTTGCTGCCGGCGTTCTTCAAGCTGGAAGGCGTGATGTTCGCCCAACCGGCGGCTGATCTGATATCGCTTCTCGCGGCGATCCCCCTGACGCTCCGGCTTCTCCGGGAGTTGAAGACCGACCGGGATCCGAGCGCCCCTCCGGGAACGGGGGAGGACGGAGGCTGAAAGCAGAGATAAAGAGGCCTTTTCATCCCGCCGGGGTGAAAAGACCTCTTTCTTTGCGGTGAGAATTGAAAAAATGGACAGATTTTTTCTATATTATGAACAAATAATGAACAAAAACGGCACTTCCGTCATTTATCATAAAATAACTGACCAAATCACAAAATCGATGCTTGCTAAGGAGAAAAAGCAGGATTATAATACACATATACCATGCTCAATAAAATCAGGAGGATGAGTGCCTTGAAGATTACCGGAAGAATTCTTGCCGCCTTTTTGACGGCCGCGGCGTGTATCGCTTTGATGGCGTCATGCTCGGTCCTGCCCACCGAAGAGGACGTTATGCCGCCCCCGATCAGCAAACCGGAGGATGCCGTTTACAAGACCAAGACCGTGGAGGCGGGCGATATCCAGAACGTGAAATACTGCGTCGGAAACTTTACCTCCACTTCCACCGAAACCATGGCCTTCCAGCTGGATCAGGGTACCTTCTACCGGTTCCTGGTGGAGAAGGGCGACTTCGTCAAGAAGGGCCAGATCCTGGCCGAGGCGGAGAACACCACCATCGCCGAAAGCATCTCGGACCTGCAGGACAGCATGTACCGCGCCGATCTGCAGAATTCGTACAATATGAACAGACTCAAGCAGGCTCTGGACAACGCGAAGGCAAACCTTTCCTCCGCGAAGACCTCGCTCTCCGATCTGAAGAACCAGACCTCCTCGCTCAAATCCGATATCACAAAGGCCGAGAAAGAGCTTTCGGACGCCAAGGCGGCTCTGAAAAAGGCGGAGGACGCTCT
>CACYBP010000170.1 GCA_902772625.1 Oscillospiraceae bacterium | reverse complement strand
TGTCCCGCCCCTGAGATGATCGCCGCCTTCTGGAACGGGAGGGAAAGAAGAGCCCTTTCTTTTCAGGAGGTCATGAAGGGCGTCGAGGGATGGGGAGACTCCGGTCTGCTTCTCAGGGATTACGTGGCGTCGCTTTCACGCTCCACGGTGGAAGGCGGGCTTCGTCTGACCGAGACCTTTCTGGGAAGGATCCGGGAGGAAGAGACGCGGCTTTCCGGAAGGATCGAGGAGGTAAGGCGGCTCAGGCTGCCGCTTTACCCCGCCCTCACGCTGTTGATTCTTCTCGTTCTTCTTTGACAAACCTACGAAAGGTGATACGCGAATGGGGTAGAACTGATCTTTCGGATCGCCGCCGTGGGGCTGGCGGTGGCGGTACTGAACCAGCTTTTGATCCGGTCGGGGCGCGAGGAGCAGGCGCTGATGACGACGCTCGCCGGGCTGATCGCGGTCCTCTTCATGCTGCTTGATCAGATCAGGTCTCTGTTTGAGAAGATCCAGACGGTCCTCGGCCTTTGACGGAGGATCTTCTCCGGCTGATCGGCGCGGCGGTTTTGGGATCCCTGTGCGCTCTGCTCCTGCGCAGGGGGAATCCGGAACTGGCGTTCCTGACAGGATGCGCGACGGTTCTTTTTCTTCTCGCGGAGCTTGTTTCCCGGATCCTTGCGATCCGGGAGGAGGCGTCCTTTCTTCTCTCGCAGGCGCCCTTCGCAAGCGAGCTTGGAAACGCGCTTTTCCGGATCGCCTCTGCTTCGATCGTCTCCCGCCTCGGCGCGGAGGCCGCAAGGGACGCCGGGCAGAACGCCGTGGGATACTCGCTCGAGCTTCTCGGTACGGCCGCCGCGCTCCTTCTCGCGCTTCCGCTTCTCAGGCGCGTGATGGAAGCGGTATCGGCGTGCTTTTTATGAGGACGGGCCGGATCCTTCTCGTTTTCCTCATCCTGATGGGCAGTATGTCCATGGACGCCTCCGCCCTGGAGCCATTATCCGGAGTCCCTTTTCTTCACGACGCGGCGGATCTCCTGTTTCCCTCTTTGAAGGACGCCGCAGGACAGGCCTCGAAGCTCTTCGGTCTCGCTCTTCTCGCCGGGATCGCAGAAAGCTTTCTGGAAAAGGGAAAGGCCGCGGAGCGCGTCTTCCGCGCCGGAGCGGTCTTTTCGGTCTTTCTTCTTCTCTTTTCCGATTCCGACGGCTTTCTCGCCTCGATCCGCACCGCGTCGGACGACGTCATGACGGTGATCCGCACGGCGCTTCCGGCCCTGGCCGGAGCCGCGGCCATTTCCGGAAAGAGCGCTTCGGCCTTAAGCTCGGAGGCCGTGTATCTGCTTTCGGCCGACGTCGCTTCGTCGGTGATCCGGGATCTTTTGCTGCCCGCCGCCGCTGCGCTTCTGATCCTCTCCGCCGCTGCCGCCGCTTTTCAGAACGACATGCTGAAGGAAGGAGAAAAATCGCTTCACGGCCTTCTGACCTTCTTCCTTCGCATCACGCTGACGGTGTTCGTGGGATACACCGGCGTCGTCAAGGTATTCGGCACAGCGGGGGACGGGGCGGCGAAGCGCAGCCTGCGCCTCGCCATCAGCTCCTCGGTTCCCGTGGTGGGAAGCATCGCCTCTGAGGCGGCCGACAGCATTCTCGTCATGGCGTCGGTCACGAGAAGCACCGTTGGTTCCGGCGCCGTCGCCGCCCTCGTCGCCGCGGTGCTCAGCCCTCTTGTCAGGCTCGGGGTCTATTCGCTCGTTTTCCGCGTCTTTTCCTTCCTGATCGCGCCGATGGGCGGAGACGGTGTGTCGGAATTCATCCGCTCGGTTTCGGAGGTCTACACGCTCCTTTTCGCCATGACGGCGTCACTTCTGCTTCTGGGGATTCTGGTGATCCTTTCGGTCTTTTTGTACGTCGGCACATGAGCTTTGATTATTCTTCCTGGTTCTCTCCTCTGATCGGAACCTGTCTTCTGGTCTCGGCGGTCCTTGCAGTCATGCCGGAGGGAGGCGCGAAGCGGATCGGCGCCGCGGTGGCTTCCGCCATGCTGTTTTTCGCGATCCTCCCGGGAATCTCTCCGGACACAATCCCCGGCGGAAAAGCGGAAGATCTCCGCGCCGCGGCCGGGGAAAAGCTTCTGGAGGCGGAAAGCGCCGCCGAAAAAGAGACGGTCGGCCTTGTGAAGGAGTATCTGGAAGGCCTGATCGAAGAAAAGGCGCGCGCTCTTGCGCTGGACGTTGAGGCCTTCTGCGAGCCCGCGGAGAACGCATCCGGGGAGCTTTATCTCCGGGAGGTCACGGTAACCTATCGGAAGCCGCCCGGGGAAGAGGACGCCGTGATCTCTCTCCGGGAATGGATCCGCACGATCCTGGGCGTTCCCCTGAAAAGACAAAGGCATATCCGCTGAGGTCGGTGCATACCAGTAAAGGGAGAAGGAGGGAAAATGAGATTCCTGAATAAGGACGCCGTGTTCGCCTTCTTCGGTAAATACAAATTCGTGCTCTTGATCGCTCTTCTGGGGCTGATCCTGGTCCTGATCCCCTTCGGCACACGCGGAAAGAGAGCCGAACCGACCGAAAGCGAGACGGCATTTGACCTTCGGGAGATCGAAGAAAGGCTTGAGGACATCCTTTCCCGCGGCAGGGGCGTGGGCAGAGTCAGGATTATGCTGACTCTTGAAAAATCGCCCGAAACCGTCTACGTCACCGAAGGCAGCGCCACAAGGAGCGAAAACGGGAGCGATGAAAAGACCGAGGTATCCAAGATCTCCTCCTCGGGCGGAGAGGTCCCTCTGGTCAGAGAAAGCCGGTCTCCGGTGTACCGCGGCGCCCTGATCCTGTGCGACGGGGCGGGTGATCCCCGGGTCAGGCTTTGGGTGATCGAAGCCGTCGGCGATCTTCTGGGCCTTTCCAGCGACAGGATCACGGTGGAGCGCATGGCCGAAGAATAAGAGAAAGGGAAGAGTATCGATGAAAAAATTGGACCTGAAAAAACTGAGACCCGGGAAGAGGACGCTGGTGGTGGCATTCGTGGCGCTTCTGGCCGTCGGCGCGGTATGGCTCAACTGGAGGTACCGGAAGGCCGATGAGGAAGCCGACGCCAAGGCCCTCAGCGCGGAATACGAAGCGGTGGAAAGCAGGCGGATCCTGGGCGAAAACTACGCGTCCGATTCCCGTGAAGCGGCGGCGGAGGGAAGCGAGGCGGAGGACGCCGGACAAGAGGCGGTCCTTGCCGATTTCTTCGACGCCACGCGCCTTTCCCGCAAACAGGCGCGGGACGAAGCTGTCAGCATCCTGGAGGCCACCGAGGCCAGCGCCACTGCCAGCGCGGAGGCCAGGGCGAACGCCTCGGATGAGATCGCTGCGCTGGCCGCCAATACGGTGATCGAATCGCGCATCGAGGGGCTGGTCCTGGCAAAGGGCTTCCGGGACTGCGTCGCCTACATCAACAACAACGGCTGCAACGTCGTCGTGGCCCCCACCGGGGCGGAATTGAATACTGAGGACGTCGCCAAGATCAAGGATATCGTCGTGTCCGAAACCGGTATGGACGCCACCATGATCAAGATCGTCGAAGCAGCCGGCTGAGATCCCGGGAGAATACTGCAAGCGCACCCTTTGAGCGGGTGCGCTTTTTCTTTTTCCCGCCGCGCTTCTTTGAAATAAAAACTTTCGGTTGTACTTTTTCCCGGTCTATGTTATAATAAATCAGCCGCGATCCCCGCGGCAAATCCCGCCGGAAGGCGGGCCCTCTTCCGGGGAAACCCGGGAGAGAGAAAGAGAGAACGATTCTGATCACGGAGGTCAATCATGAATAAAAAAACCGATATTCCTTCCAAGGGCGGCAAGGTCCGCATTTCCGAGGAAGTCGTCGCCCGCATCGCTTATTTTGCCGCCAAGGAAACCGAAGGCGTCAGCGATATCCCGGCCACTTTCCCCACTTATCTGATGGGCATGGTCAAAAAGGGAAGCGCCAAAGGCGTTTCCGTGAAGGCTCTCGAGGACGGAAGCCTTCGCATCGACGTCTGCATCTCGGTCCAGTACGGCACCGTGATCCCCACCGTTTCCCGCAAAATCCAGGAAGCGGTCATCTCCTCGGTCAAATCCATGACCGGCCTGACCGTCAGCGTCGTGAACGTGCACGTATCTTCGGTGATCTTTGA
Organism: Oscillospiraceae bacterium; assembly: GCA_902772625.1. GTDB lineage: Bacteria > Bacillota > Clostridia > Oscillospirales > QAMX01 > RUG11797. The sequence continues at coordinate 199 of CACYBP010000170.1, read as the reverse complement.
TGACTGAAATGCATTCTGTAAAAGAAAGACGGCGCGCGCGGGAAATCGCTCTGCACGTGGTGTATGAGCGAAGCTTTGACGCCGATTCCTTCGACGGGATCCTCAATAAAAGGCTTACGTCAGAGGGCTTCGCCTCTCTCGCGGAGGAGCTTCCCGTTTACGGGGAAGAGCTCCCGGTCTCCGAATGTGTGTATTTGCG
>CACYBP010000169.1 GCA_902772625.1 Oscillospiraceae bacterium | reverse complement strand
CGCGACCTACTTCTCTGCGCTCTCCGGCATCCGCGATATCGGCGGGAAACGGTATTATTTCGACACGAAGAACTTCCACGCCCTTGCGGGGCTTCAGACCGTAAACGGGAAGAAGTACTATTTCGATCCCGCAAGCTTCGAGGCCAAAGCGGGACTTATCTCCACCGGCGGAAAAAAGTATTATTTTGATGCGACCTACTTCTCTGCGCTCTCCGGCATCCGCGATATCAACGGAAAGAGATATTGCTTCGATGAAAAGGATTTTCACGCCCTTGCAGGGGTCCAGACCGTCAAAGAGAAGAAATACTACTTCGATCCTGAAAGCTTTGAAGCGCAGACCAGCCTGATCCGCGCCGGAGACAAGGTCTATTATTTTGACGAGAGCTATTATTACGCGCGATCCGGCGCAAGAAAGATCGGGGGCGCGGTCTACTTCTTCGACAGCGGGAGCTTTGAGGCGCGGGGCGGCTTCTTCTCTGCCGACGGGAACACCTACTGGACCGACGAGGAGACCTTCATCGCCCGCACCGGCGCCCAGCTCCGTAACGGAAACGAGTTCTTCTTCTACGAGGATACCGGCGCCATGGCCAGAGGCCTTCTGCGCCGGGACGGGAAGCTTTATTATTACGACACGGTCACCGGCGTGAGAAAGACGGGGCTTGTGAAGGCCGGTTACAACACCTTCGTTTATCTCCGGGAGGACGGGAGCATCACGAATGGCCTCCTTACCGTCGGCGGGAAGACCTATCTTTTCAACGAGGAGGGCGTTTCCCTCACCGGGTTCCAGACCTGGGACGGAAAGACCTGCTATTTCTCTGAATCCGACGCTTCGATGCAGACCGGCGAGATCGAGGTAAACGGCGTTTCTTACCGTCTCGGTTCCGACGGAGCGCTTCTGACCGGCCTTCTGATCGAGAACGGCGACGCCTTCTTCTACGACCGGAACGGCAGAAGGGTCACGGGTCTCCGGGAGGTCGACGGGAAAACCTATTATTTCGATCCCGACACCGGGAAAGCGGCGACCGGGTTTGTGACCGTGGGCGGTCTCACCTACGGACTCGGCGGCGCGGAGGGCAATTATCAGGGCGTCAGAGAGGCGGGCGGCGCGGTGCGCGCCTTTGCCGACAACGGCCAGATGCGCACCGGGGACGTAAAGATCGACGGGGTGATCCTGCACTTCTCCCGGGATTCCGGCGCGCTCTATTCCGGCTTTCTGGACGCCGGAACCGAGCGGTACTATTACGAAGGGCTTTCCGGCCGGGCGACCGGGCTCCGGACCATCGACGGCGCGGTGTACGGCTTCTCCTCCTCCGGCGCCATGCTGAAGGGGTTACAGGTGATCGACGGTGAAAGGCGCTATTTCGATCCCGTCACCGGCAGGTCGCTTACGGGACTTATCACCGCCGCGAACGGATACACGTATCTTTTCGGAGAAGACGGCGTCGCGAAGACCGGGCTTCTTTCCTGCCCGGACGGCGTGCTTCGTTTCTTCGACTCCTCTTCGGCCGTCATGCAGACCGGCGCCAAGCGCCCCGGCGGAAGCGGCACACGGCTCTATTATTTCGACGCCGTCACCGGCGCGCCCTGCCGCACCTTCTACGCCTCCGGCTCGGCTCTGTATTTCATCGACGGCGGGGAGGAAGCTCCTTCGGGGCTGATCTCCGCGGGAGGCCGGACCTATTTCCGCAATGAGTCGGGTTCTCTCGCCCGGGGCGTTCTGAAAACCGTCGGAAGCGCTGTCTACGCCTTCGACGAGGTCACCGGAGCGAGCCTTACGGGGCTGGTCACGGCGGGCGGAAAGACCTATTATCTTGAAAACGGCGCGCTTTTCCAGGGGCTCCGGTCCTTCGGCGGCGTGCATTACGCCTTCTCCCCCTCCGACGGAGCCGCGATCCCGGGAGAAATGAGCTTCGACGGGAACGGGTGGTATTTCGATCCCGTGACCTTTGAAAACGTCCTCGGTCCAGTCTCCGTGGACGGAGAAGAGCGCTTCTATCTTCCCTCCGGCGGTTACGAAACCGATTACGCCCTCCCGGAGGGCGAGGGCTTCACGGATTACCTCGGTCTGACCTTCTATCTGGAAAACGGCGTTCCCGTGACGGGGCTCCGGACCGTAGACGGGAAGCTTTTCGGCTTCGGCGAAAACGGCGTCATGCTGACCGGTTTCCATAAGATCGGGGACGACCGTTACTTCTTCGGCGAGGACGGCGCGGCCGGGACCGGCCGGATCGAGATCGAGGGACGGACCTTCGTCTTCGGCGAGGACGGGAAAATGCTCTCCCGGTTCGCCTCCTTCGGCGGCGTTCCCTGCTATTTCTCCCCCGACGGGGATCTTTCAGCCGGATGGATTGCGGACAGCGACGGAGAAATCTATTATCAGAACGCCGACGGAACCCTGGCCCGCGGCGAAGTCTCGCTCTCCTTTGACGGAGTCCTGTCGGTCTACCGCTTCTCGGAGGAGACCGGCGCCATGATCCGCGAGGACTTGCTGAACGGCGGAGACGGCGCGCGGTATTACACCCGGGAGGGGCTGATCCTGACCTCCTCCCCCGCCGTTCTTGCCGACGGACGGCGCTTCCTCTTCGACGAAGAGGGCCGGATCCTGACGGGGCTCGTGCAGAATGAGGACGGATCCACCCGGTATTACGGCGAAGACGGCGTGATGAAGACCGGCGTCGTTCCGGTCGGCGGAGAGAAGCTTCTCTTCAGCCCGGGAACCGGCGAGCTCTTTTCCGGCTTCCTCCGGATCGGGGACGATGTCTTTGCGGCCGATCCCGCGGGCAGGCTTCAGACCGGACTCGTCGAAGCGGGAGAAGGCCTTTACTTCTTCTCCTCCGACGGCAAACGCGCCTCCGGATGGCAGAGCGTCCATGGGGACCGGTATTACTTCTCCCCCTCCGACGGGCGCGCGCTTACCGGGCGTCAGACGGTGGACGGCGTTTCGCGCTATTTCGATCCCGCCACCGGCAAAGAGACCCTGGGATTTGTGGAATACGGCGCTTACAGCTACTGTTACGATGAAAACGGGCTTGTGAAGGGCTTCCGCACAGAAGGCGGCAAGACCTTCTATCTCGATCCCGACACCGGCTATATGCATAAAGGCGCCGAGACCGTCGACGGAAAGCAATATTATTTCGATCCTGCCGACGGCCATCTGACAGAGGGAAGGGCGACCCTTTCCGACGGGCGCACCTACTGCTACGCGGCGGAGGGAGGCCGAAGGACCGGCCTCGTATCGCTTTCCGAAGGGACCTTCTATTTCGACCCGACCTACGGATATCAGATCTCCGGACTTCTGCATCTCGACGGGAAGCTGAGATACTTCGACGAGCAGGAAGGCCTGCTCTGCGGAAGGGATCTCACGATCGACGGCGTCCGGTATAAGATCGACGCGGACGGCGTCGTCACCCTCCCCGTGACCGGCGAAAGCTCCAAGGCCGAGCGCATGATCGCCGAAGGCCTCACCTACCTCGGAAAGCCCTATACCCACGACATGGTCACCGGCATCGACTGCAGCGGACTTGCCAAAAAAGCGCTGGCCGCCGTGGGGGTGGACGCCCTGCGATCGGCGGCCCAGCAATGGGGCGACTTCCTCCTCCGGGGCGAGGAGATCGCCGATCCCGCGTCCCTGAAGCCCGGGGATCTGGTGTTCTACACCGATATCGGGTGTGAGGACGAACCTCTCTGCTCCACACAGAACGAGGTGCACCACGTGGCGATCTATATCGGCGGAGGCCAGCTTCTGGAGGCTGTCGGATACGATACCATGACCACCCTGATCCGCCCCTTCCACAGTCATCCGGGTTCTTTCGTCACTCTGATGTCCCGCGTTCTCGGAGAATGAGCGTCCTTTTGCGTCCTGTTTCAAACGAAGCTGAAGCCCCGTCCGGAAGAACGGGGCTTTTCCGGCAAAGCCAAGGCAGATCCGGAGCATTTTTCTCTTTACAGATCGCCGGAAGCGTGTATAATATGAGAAAAGGCGCCTTTCTGAAGACGCAAAGATCGAAAAGGAGTGAACGGTCATGGAAGAATTTCTGAACAAGGTCATTGAGATCGGCACCACCTCGGGCGGCAAGATCCTGCTTGCCATAGCGGTCGCCGTGGTCGGCTTTCTCCTCATCAAGCTTCTCGTCAAGCTCGTAAACCGGGCTCTCGGCAAATCCAAACTCGATCCCCAGGTGACCGGGATCATCTCGACCGTCGTCAAGGTCCTTTTATACGTCGTTTTGCTGGTGGCTGTCATCGAGATCCTCGGCGTGCCCATGACCAGCGTGGCCGCTCTGATCGCTTCCGGCGGGCTTGCCGTCGGGCTCGCTTTTCAGGGCGCTCTCGGCAATCTCGCCGGCGGATTTCTGATCCTGATCTTCCGGCCCTTCAAGAACGGCGATTACGTCGAAGCGGCGGGCGCCGAAGGCATCGTCAAGGGGATCAGCATCTTCTACACGAAGCTCACCACCCTGGATAACCGTGTCGTCCTGATCCCGAACGGTGATCTGATGAGCTCGAACGTGACCAATCTCACGGCCGAGAAGATCCGCCGCATCGATCAGGATTTCAAGATCACCAACGACATCGATCAGGATCTGGTCAAAAAGGTCCTGGCGGACGCCGCCGCGGCGACGCCCGGCGTTCTGACCTCGCCGGCCCCCTTCTCCCGCCTGACCGCGGTGGACGACGACACCTATATCTTCACCGTGCGCGCCTGGTGCAGCACGCCGGATTACTGGGACGTCTATTTCGACCTGATCGAATGCTGCAGCAAAGCCCTCAGTGAAAACGGCATCGACGACCCCGAAGAGCGCATCGCCGTCCGCATCGTCAAGGACGAGGACGCGGAGGACGGCAAGGAATAAAGTCCCGCCCTTTTTCAGAACAAAGCAATCCCCCGTCCAGAAGGACGGGGGATTGCTTTTGGCTTTGAACCGAATGATTGATACAAGGTGCATTTTT
>CACYBP010000168.1 GCA_902772625.1 Oscillospiraceae bacterium | reverse complement strand
GAAGCAAGGCCGGGAAGGATCGTGCTCATGGCTGAAGGATACATCCGCACCGGATCGGATATGAAATTTCTGATCCTCTATATTCTCGACGTGATCGGAGAGCCGATCCCCAACGAGATCCTCCTGCAGGCGGTGCAGAGCGACCCCCTGGCCGATTATTTCAGCTACGCCTCCTCCCTCCGGGAACTTTCGGAGGACGGGTTCGTGGAAGAGAGCGAAAAGGGGTTTTCCATCACCGCCGAGGGCAAGAGAAACTTCGACGCTCTGGGACGGGTCCTGCCCTTTTCGGTGCGCCGGGACGCACAGAACGCCGCGACCCGCGCCATCGCCGCCGCCCGGCGGGACGAGCTGATCTCCACCTCCACGAAAAAAGTCGAGGGGAAGAACCATTTCACCACCCGGCTTTCGCTGAACGACGGGCTGGACGAGATCCTGTCCCTTTCTCTCCTGACGGTCAGCGCCGAGCAGGGCGCCGAGCTGGAACGGAACTTCGAAAAGAACGCCGAGGAGATCTACAAGCGCATCCTCATGGTGCTTCTGGACGATTACGCCCCGAAGCCGGAGGATGAAGCCTGACCGAAAGAATAAAGAACCCGAAAGCCTCTTTCGGGTTCTTTGATTATCCGACCGTCTGCCCGATCGCCATCCGGCGGGTCCGACAGTCTTTCCCCGCCCCTTCGGCGGGAAAGGTCCGGGCGACGGTCACACACAGGAAAGGATATGACTTATGACCGACGAAATGCGCATGCGTTATCTTTCGCGTCCGGCCCCCGGCGCGAAGGTCATCCTGGATACCGATACCTATAACGAGATCGACGACCAGTTCGCGCTTTCCTATCTCGTCAAGCTTGATAAATTCGACATTCTTGGCTTCACGGCGGCCCCCTTCCACAACGACCGCTCCTCCTCCCCGGAGGACGGGATGGTGAAAAGCTACGACGAGATCAAAAAGCTTCTCGCCTTCCTCGGCGCGGAATACCCGGTCTTTGAGGGCTCCCGCACCTATCTTCCCGACGAGAAGACCCCGGTGGATTCCCCCGCCGCCCGCTTCATCCGGGACGCCGCCCTTTCCATGCCCGAGGGAGAACCGCTCTACGTGGCGGCCATCGGCGCCATCACCAACGTGGCCTCGGCCATCCTTCTGGATCCCCGGGTGGCTGAAAAGATGACTTTGGTGTGGCTCGGCGGCAACGATCTGGATTGGCCGGACAACCGGGAATTCAACCTGTTCCAGGACGTTCCCGCCGCCCGGGTCGTTCTGGGAAGCGGCATGCCGGTGGTGCTTCTCCCCTGCATGGGCGTGGTGTCCTCCTTCATCTCCACCCGGTACGAGCTGGAGCATTTCCTCCTCGGCAAAAACCCCCTGGCCGACTATCTCTGCCGGAACACCGTGGAGTATACCGAAAAGCGCTCGAATCTTCTCTGCTGGGGCAAGCAGATTTGGGACGTGACGGCGGTGGGATGGCTGGCCGATCCCGGCTTCATGCATACGAAGCTGGTCCCCGCCCCGATCCCCGAGCCCGACGGCCACTGGGCCTTCGACCGGAGCCGCCCTCTGATCCGGGTGGCAACCTATATCGATCGCGACAGGCTTTTCGCCGATCTGGTGGAAAAGATCACCGGCGAAAGCCTCCGGAAGGCGTGAGGAGGGACGGACGATGACCGGCTTCACCCCCTTTATCGAAGAGTTCTGCGCGCATTATCAGTATCCCGCGTCGGCGGTGGAGACCTTCCGCGGCGTCTTTCAGAAGCTTTCCTCTGAGAAAGATTTCGGAAGCGCCTTCGACGGGCTTCGGGACCGGTATCTCGGACACCGGGCGTCGCTCGGGGATATTCTGGAGCCTCTTCACGCCCTGGCAAAGGAAAACGGCGTGCGGGAGGAGACGCTGGATTTCGTCTTCCTCCTCTCCCTCACCGAGGACCTGAAAATCAAATACGGCTTCATCGGCATGCCCGACGGGGTCTACTGGCGCACCATGGATGATCTGCGGTGCAAGCTTCTGGAATGCATCGAAAACCGGGGCGTGCCGGGCACCTTCGTCACGGGCTGGTTCGACGGGTTCTTCCGGCTGGCGCGGTTCGGCTTCGGCCGGTTCCAGTATGAGGTCTCCCGCTTCCACATGGCGCCCGGAGGAGAGCCTCTCGGCGCGAAGCTTCCTTCGGGAAGGCTGATCCGGGACGGGGATCTCTTCATCGGCTTCCATATCCCCTCTTCGGGTATTCCCCTCACCGACGAGGTGCGCTTCGATTCTTATAAAGAGGCTTACCGGCATCTCGCCCCGCTCTTTCCCGACGGGAAGGTGCTTTTCGGGTGCGGGTCCTGGCTTCTCTATCCCCGGATGCGGGAATTTCTGCCCCCGCACATGAATATCCTGAAATTCCAGAAGGATTTCCACATCGTTGCCTGGGCCGAGAAAGAAGAGTTCCACGACGCCTGGCGGCTTTACGGCCGCGCGGCGGACAAGCCCCCGGCCGAGCTTCCCCGGGACACCTCCTTCCGGCGGGCCTACGCCGACTGGCTCCTGGCGGGCAACAAGGCGGGCGACGGCCTCGGCTTCTTCCTCTTCGACGGGGAAAAGATCATCCACTGACCGGCGGAAAACAGGACAAAAACCGGCGCGGCATCCCTTCGGGATCGCCGCGCCGGTTTTGACTCTGTTTATCTTTTCTCTCCGGCGTTTCCCAGAGCCGCGAGGATCGCCTCCGCGGCGGTCTCCCGTTCCTCCTCCGGGGAGACCCGCGCCTCTCCGTCGCCCTTCTGCTCGCCGTAATCGCCGAAATACGCGTGGTTGCCGCCTTCGATCACCCGCTCGGTGAAATTCCCCGCGGCGTATTGTCTCCCTTCGATAAGCCTTTCCCGGTTAAGGACGCCGTCCTCCGAGCCGTAGATCACGATCTCGGTCTGATCGCGTCCCAGGGGGCGGGTGGGATAGGCCGCGAGCAGCACGACTCCTTTGATCTCCTCCGGGTGCTCCGAGGCGAACCAGGCGGCCGTGACCCCGCCCAGGGAGTGCCCGCCGAGGAAATATTCCCCGTAGGCGTATCTTTTCAGGACGGTTTCGGCGGCGTCCGGCTTGAACAGAGCGAACCGGAAGGGCATCTTCATGAGAAAAGCGTCCACCCCACCCGCAGCGAGCTTCGAGAGCAGCGGGGCGTAGGCCTCCTCCTCCACCTTGGCGCCGGGATAGAAGATCAGGGCGCGTTCCTTTCCCGGTCCGTCGAAGAAATAGCCGAAATCGACCTTTTCCACCCGCACTTCTCCGGAAACGAGGGCCTTTTCCGCCTCGCTTCCCGCGCGGTAATACGCCCCGAAATAGAGGAAAAACGCGAGAGTCAGAAGCAGGACCGCCCCCAGGGGGATCCCGATCGCGAGCCGCAGTTTCTTCTTTTTCACGTTTTTCACGTTTGTCACGGTTTCGTCCTTCTTTCCCCGGAGAAAAAGCGCCGGGTCGTTTTCTTTTATTCTATGCTCACGGGGTCTCCCGCGTTTTCGTTGCCGAGATAGACCGGGACGTCTTCCCCCCGGAAGAATTTCCGGATCGGTCTGCGGAGCTTCGAGGGATAGAGCGGCGCCTCCTCCAGCGTTTCCAGCGGGACCCACTCCGCGCCGATCTGATTCCGATCGGGGATCCTCTCCCCCTCCCGGTCTTCTTCCAGAAGCTCGCACCGGAAAAGGAGATCCACCCGGTGATCGAATTCGCCCTCGGCTCCCTCGATCACGAAGACCAGCTCCCGCGCCTTGACCCAGAGGCCGGTCTCCTCGGCCACCTCGCGCTCGGCCGCGGCGGGGAGAAGCTCGCCCGGCCTCTGTCCGCCGCCGGGCAGGATATAAAAGACGCCGTCCTCGTCCCGCACCTTCACCAGAAGAAGCTTTCCGTCCCGGACCACCAGGGCCTTTGCCGAGGGGCGTACCTTGCGCGTCTCCATCTTCTTTCCTTTCTCCGAAAGAGGACATCCGGAGGAGGTCTCTCCGCCGGATGCCGTTTTTTATGGTCAGATCGGGGGGCTTTCAGGGCTTTTCCACGCCGAAGGTCATCTGATCGGCGTCCGATGCCGGGGAGACCGGCGCCTGATAGGGGATCCCCATGTGGGCGTAGGCCGCGGGGGTGGCGCACCGGCCGCGGGGAGTGCGGCTCAAAAAGCCGAGCTGCATGAGATAGGGCTCGTACACGTCCTCGATGGTGACGGTCTCCTCCCCGATGGTGTAGGCCAGGGTCTCAAGACCCACCGGCCCTCCCCCGAAGTTCACGATGATGCTTTGCAGGAGCCGGCGGTCGATGGCGTCCAGGCCGAGCTTGTCGATGTCCAGCGCCTGCAGGGCGACGTCGGTGATATCCTTGTCGATCACGCCGTTGGCGCGCACCTGGGCGTAATCGCGCACGCGCTTCAAAAGACGGTTGGCGATACGCGGGGTGCCGCGGCTGCGGCGGGCGATCTCATAGGTGCCGCTGACCTCGCCGGGGGCGGGATCCTTCACCGGGATCCCCAGGATCCCCGCGCTGCGGCGGACGATCTGCTCCAGCTCCTCGTTGGAATAAAGATCCAGCTTGAACTGCACGCCGAAGCGGTCGCGAAGCGGACTTGAAAGCTGGCCCGCGCGGGTGGTGGCGCCGATCAGGGTGAATTTTTTCAGGTCGATGCGGATGGTCCGCGCCGCGGGGCCCTGCCCCACGATGATGTCCAGCATGAAATCCTCCATCGCCGGATACAGGACCTCCTCCACCGTGCGGTTAAGGCGGTGGATCTCGTCGATGAAAAGGATGTCGTTTTCATTGAGATTGGTCAGGATCGCCGCGAGATCCCTCGGTTTTTCGATGGCGGGGCCGGTGGTGGTGCGGATATTGACCCCCATTTCGGCGGCGATGATGCCCGCCAGGGTGGTCTTGCCAAGTCCCGGAGGACCGTAAAGCAGGGTGTGATCCAGAGGCTCGCCCCGGAACTTCGCCGCGTCGATAAAGACCCCCAGCATGTCCTTGATCTTCTCCTGTCCGAAATACTCCTTCAGACTCTGGGGGCGCAGTTTATTCTCGTTGTCGTCCTCCGCGAGCACCCGGGAGGTGACCATTCGCTCTTCGGCTTCGTCGAACTGTTCGCTGTCAAATTCAATGGGCATGCCGGTTTCTTCCTTTCCTTCGGATTCAGACCGTGGATCTCACGGAGCGGCGTTCAGTACGGGATCACCAGATTTTTGAGGGCATAGCGGATGATGTCCTCCACCGAGCTGCCCTCCGGCGCGCCGCCGACGGCCTTGAGCGCCTCGGGCCTTGAATAGCCGAGCACCATCAGGGCCTCGATCGCCTCGCTCTCCTTGCCGCCGCCCGCCGGAAGCGGGACGTTCAGATCGCCCGCGGAAAGATGCGCGCTTTCCTTCAGCATCTTGTCCTTCAGCTCCAGAACGATCCGGCCGGCAAGCTTTTTGCCCACGCCGGGCGCGTTGGTCAGAGCCTTCAGATCCTCCGACGCGATGGCCAGCGCCAGAGACGAGGGCGTGGT
>CACYBP010000167.1 GCA_902772625.1 Oscillospiraceae bacterium | reverse complement strand
GCCTTGACCTCCAGGGGATTCAGGCAGTCGATCCCGATCTCCACCAGATCGTCCACCCGGCTCATCACGTCGCCGCAGGAATGCAGATGCGCCCGGATCCCCTTTTCGTGGGCCCATTCCACCGCCCGGCGGTGCACCGGCTTCAGAAGCGCCCGGTACATGTCGTTTGAAAAGAAGGTGGTGCCCTTGTATCCCATGTCGTCGGGCCAGTAGATGGCGTCGAATCGGTATCCCGCGTCCCACACGCGCTGGAAAAGGGCGATGCACCGGTCAAGATAGGTGTTGAACATGTCCACCGCCCACTCCGGCTCCTCGTAAAGCGCGATGAGCAGCGTCTCGGTCCCCACCGTCCAGGAGTGCGTCACGTCGAAGCCGAACCAGAAGCCCGCCTCGATCCACCGCCCCTCCGCCTGCCATTTGGGGTAGTTTTCTTTCAGGAACTGCCAGGGGATGCGGTCGTCCTCAAGGGTCATGCGGCGTTTCGCGTCCTCCCAGGCCTCCGGGGTGGTCACCCGGAAATCCAGGAATTCGGGCGTGGAATCCAGCTCCTTGAAGTTTTTCAGGGTCACGCCCCAGGGGGTGGTGACGATCTGATACCGGTCGGTATCCTCCAGCACCTTCACCTCGTAGCGGGGGGTGATGTCCACGCTGATCTGTTCGGATTTGTCGATATCGAAATAGTCCCGCCAATCGACTCCCTCCGGCATCCCCTCTCCGTGCCAGCGGCGCAGGGTGCCTGCCCAGGGACTGTCGATGATGGGGATGCGGTCGGCCTCCTGATGGGCGAAGGCCCGCAAAAAGCGCTCTCTTGATTGCATCTTTACACCTCCGGGAACATCATTTCGTCCATATAATGCCCGTTGAACCTCGGATTGCCGCCGAGATCCACGTGTTCCGCAAGCGACGCGATTCGCCTTGCCTCGCGCCGGAGGCCCCGGTCCAAAAGCAGCTCGGCCGCGCCGAGCAGCGCCGCGTTTCCGAGGATCTCCTGTTTGCCCCTGATGAACGCCGGGAAAAGGCCGATGGCGACGGCGCTTTCGATATTCATATGACTTCCGAAGCCGCCGGCCACGTACACTTTTTCCAGCGTTTCCGGATCAAGCGCCGCCGTTTCCAGAAGGGTCAGGATCCCCGCCGCGACGGCCGATTTCGCAAGCTGAACCGCCCGGATATCCCGGGGCAGGAGGCGCACGGCGCCGGTCAGGGGAAGATCGTCTTCTTCCATGGCGCCGGTCTCGTCGATATCGCCTCTTTGAAGGCCCGCCGCCACCGCGTCGATCAGGCCCGAGCCGCAGACGCCCACGGCCGGCGCATTCCCGATGGTGGAGACGGTCAGTTCGCCGTTATGAAGCTCCACCCGGTCGATGGCTCCTCTGACGCTTCCCACGCCGCAGGAGATCCCCGCGCCTTCAAACGCGGGTCCCGCCGCGGTGGAGGTGACCAGAAGCTTTCGGTCCTTCCAAAGCGCGATCTCCCCGTTGGTGCCCACGTCAGCGAGAAGCGACGCTTCACTTCTTTCGCAAAGCCCCGATGAAACGAGAGCACAGGTGATGTCCGCGCCGACGAAGGCGTGCATCGAGGGCGGGAGATACGCCTCCCTTCCCCCAAGCTCGACCGTCCCGTCAAAAAGACAGTCGGCCTCAAAAGGCGCGTGGGAAAGCGTTTCGGGATTTCTTCCGGTCAGAAGATAGAGCATGGCGGTGTTCCCGGTGACCGTCAGGGATTCGATCTTTTCTTTTTCGATCCCGGCCTCGGCAGAGGCTCTGTCCAGAAGGCCGTCCACAGCCCCGGTCACAAGGGTTTGAAGTCTTGAAAGCTCGCCCGAGCAGGCCGCGCCGATGCGGCCCATCACGTCGGAGGAGACAGAGGCCTGGGGATTCAGCACGCCGCATTCCGCCAGGCACTCGCCGGACGCAAGATCAAAAAGGCTCAGGGCCACCGTCGTGGTGCCGATATCGATCGCCGCGCCGTATTTTCCGGGCATGGGATCGCGGGGCACAAGCTTCCGATACCGGCCGAGCTCGATCGATTCCATTCTGCGCGTCTCCGGCAGGATCGCTTCCGCGTCGCCCAGAAGGATCGCCCGGCACACAAGCCTCGTCCCGGCTTTTTCCTCCATCGGATCGGGCGGCGAGACCTCTCCGTGAAGCTCCACGGCGCATTTTCCGCACACACCGCGCCCGCCGCAGGGCCGGAGACAGTCGATCCCCGCGTTCTTCAGGACCTCCGAAAGGCGCGCTCCCTTTTCAAAAGGCAGGACGCGCGTGCTGCCGTTTGCCGTCACGCGGAGTTCAGCCATTCTTCTTCTCTCCAAATAAGACGATGCCGAAATAGGTCACGGTGTCCGGCCCGTTGACGTATTTCATCGAGGTGTTTTTCGTGGTGTTGTAAACGTCGACGCCGTAGCTTTCCAGGGAAGAAAGCGCCCGGTCGGGATGCCGGCAGGGTTCGTTCGTCACCTTGGCGCAGGGATGGCACAGGCCGCAGCCTCCGGCGCTGAGATGCAGCGCTTCGGGACCGAGCACGGGAGCCATCGCGTCAAGAAGTCTCTGGGAGACCCGGGTCAGCTCTTTTCGCGCCTCCCCCATGCCCTCGATATCAAAGCTGTCCTCAAGCTGGGTGACGGTCTGATAAAAAACGCCCTTCTCAAAGCTTTTCAGCTTTGCCATCAGCTCGTCCACCGGGCCGATATCCGGCGGGCACATATAGCATTTCCCGTAGGCGCCGCACCGGTTGGCCTCGCACATGGCGCGGAATTCGGCGTTCACCACGATATCGTCGGCGGATATGATCTCCGCCTTCGTCGCGCCGCACGCCAGGGCGATCTCTATAAGCTTTCTTTCGTCCAAAGGGGATCATCTCCAGTTGTTTTTT
>CACYBP010000166.1 GCA_902772625.1 Oscillospiraceae bacterium | reverse complement strand
GCTTCACATGGTGGGCGCGGCCGATCTTCCCGATAAGTTCAAAAAGCCGGACGATCCCTCGCGAAAGGCCAAGCGCTACCGCGGCCTCGACGCCCGGGAGATCAGCGATATGACTATAGAATCCCACGAAAGCGTCCTCCGGCATTTTCTTCAAAACGGCGGCGTGGGCAGGGATCACGCTCTGGCCACCGTGGCCACCGTCCCCCAGCTTCGGATGACCCGCAGGCTTTCGGGACAGTATACCCTTGACGACGTGGAGGACAAGGCGTTTTTCGAGGACAGCGTCGGCATGATCTCCGACTGGCGCAAGCGCGGCCCGGTCTACGAGATCCCCTTCCGCACTCTGATCGGAAAGAAGCTCCGCAATCTCGCCGTCTGCGGCCGGATCATCTCGGTGACCGACGCTATGTGGGATATCTCCCGGGTGATCCCGCCCTGCGCCGTGACCGGGGAGGCGGCGGGCACCGCCGCGGCCCTGACAAGCGATCTTCACGCCCTTCCGGCGGGAAGACTTCAGACGGAGCTCCGGAAAAACGGCGTGAAGCTTCACACGAACGAGGTCTTGTAAAAGCGCGCGTCTATAAAAATGCTCCGGACGGGGTCCCCCGTCCGGAGCGTTTCGTTTATTCGTCTCTTTCATATTCCAGAAGGCGGCGGATCAGGACCTCGCCCTCCCTCAGATTCTCCGGGAGCAGCGCCAGGGCGACCCGCTGCGTTTCCCTCCCGTCCGGGGGATCGGGGGTAAAGGGGGAAAGCAGGGCGTAATCACCGTCGACAGCGACCACCATATAGCGCATTTCCGGTATGAAATCCATTCTGCCTGCCATCTTCATTCACTCCTTATAAAGGGCGCTCTGGCCGCGTCCGGCGCGTAACGGTAAAGATAAACGTCCGTATATTCCCCGTCGGCGTTTTTTCCTTCATGGGAAATATAAAATCTCCCGTCCCCGAAGGAATAGAGCCCGGTGGAACCGAAGGGGAAGGGAAAGCCCGAAATGCCGTCGGGTCCCTTCACGGGCCCCTCCTTCAGGGTGAGGAGCATCCCGTCTCTGGAAAGCCCCCAGAGAGGTCCTTCTTTCGGCGGCACGGCGCCGTCGACGATATAGAGCGGACAGTTGGGGTATTTCTTTTTGAAGCCGGGATAGACCGCAAGAAACCAGTCCCCGGTAAAGGCGTCGTATTCCAGATTCTGCACGCCCCAGTCGGTATTGCCGGAGAAAAGAAAGAATTTGCCCCGGGGCTTTTCGGGACCCGACACGTGCATCGCGTCTTTGTTCAGGGGCTTCGCACTCTCCAGAATTTCCTCCGGATCATAGGAAAGGATCACCTGATGATCGTTGTCCTGCCTCTCGTCGTCCCGGTAAACGCCGTAGGCCACCTTCAGGTATTCCTCACCGCCTTTCTTCCCGAAGGCGGGGCCGAAGGTCATGCCGTCGATGCCGGAGCAGGCGAAGCGGTGAGGCTTATTCTCCTCGCCCGTGCCGAGATAATCGTTTGTGACTTCGGAAAGATACGCCGCGCGCATCACCCCGTCCTTTTCGGCGTCAAGCCCTGCCCGGTCGATCTTCTCCCCGTCGAAGACCGCGGCGTAAAAGGCGGCGGGGATCTCGCCGGTCAGACCGAGATGGTTGTAGATCCCGCGGCCGATGGCGTCGTTTTTATATTCCAGAGAGCCGTAGACCCGCCCGTCGCTTTCCCGGAAGGCGATGCAGCCCAGATGTCCGGTCAGCCCGGTCACGGTGCCGAGAAGCCTTCCCGAAAGATCGGTCTTCACCAGCATGGTGGTGAAGGAAAAATAGAGACACCGGTTCTTTTTGTCCAGCGCGATCCCCTGACAGTGGGGCGTGGGGAAGACGCCGGAAAAAACGTGAAGAGGATAGTCCCGGTCCATAAGATAAAGTCCTTTCGTATATCGCGTGTTTTGGAAAGGGCGTCCCCGGGTTCCCGGGGACGCCCGCACGGATCGGATCAAAAAGATCAGTTCCGGATGTTTTCCTGCTTTTCCAG
>CACYBP010000165.1 GCA_902772625.1 Oscillospiraceae bacterium | reverse complement strand
GAAAAAAAGCCCGTGGAGCTGATCATTCTCGGACGCGGCGGCGGTTCCATTGAGGACCTCTGGGCCTTCAACGAGGAGGTCCTGGCCCGCGCCGTTTACGCCTGCACCGTCCCGGTGATTTCGGCCGTGGGGCACGAGCCCGACGTCACCATCGTGGATTTCGTATCCGATCTGCGCGCCGCGACTCCTTCCAACGGGGCCGAGCTCGCTTCTCCCGATCAGAACGAGGTGCGCGCCGAACTCAAAAAGCTCGATTTCGCTCTGACGGCTTCTCTGAACGGCCGGATCGCATCCCGGAAAAACCAGCTTTCCGCGCTGGCGGCCCGCCGGTCGCTTTCCACGCCGCTTTACCGGGTCAACGAAACTCGTATGACCCTTGACCACCTTTCAAAGGACGTGAACGCCGCCTTTGAAAGGATCCTCCGGGATCGCCGCTTCCGCTTCGGGCGTCTGGCGGCCACTCTGGAGGCTTACAGCCCGCTTGGCGTTCTGAAACGGGGATACGGCATCGTGACCCGGGACGGCAGACCGCTTTACCGGGCGGCCGACGCCGAAAAGGGAGACCTTCTTCGCGTCCGCCTTTCCGAGGGAAGTCTTGATTGCCGGGTCGAAGGAATTTCGCTTCCGGATGCCGAAAAGGAGGAAAGACCGTGACGCTGGAACAGATGATGGATCGCATTGAGGAGATCGCCGGACTCCTGGAAAAAGGGGAGATCTCCTTGGAGGATTCGCTCAAGCTTTACGAGGAGGCCGTCGGGCTGATCGCCGGAGCGTCCAAGAAGCTGGACGAAGCCGAGCAGAAGGTCATGCTTCTGACCCGGGGAGAGCACGGCCTCACCGTGGAACCCTTCACGGCGAAGGACGAGGAATGATCCCGAGAAAACGGCGGTTGCAAAACTGCATATTCTATGGTATACTGTGAATATCGATCTTATTTTCAACCGGTCCGGGGATAAAGAGGCCGGTTAATCAACCGGCAAAAGGCTCTTCGCCGGGAAAAAGAAGGATTGCTTTCAAGCATGAATAATAAACCGTATCCGCTTCTCTCCGGAATTCGAAATCCCGAGGATCTCCGGGCGATGTCTCTGGATCAGCTCGGCGCTCTCTGTAAGGAGATCCGCAGCGTCCTGATCGAAAGCGTCCCGCGCACCGGCGGGCATCTGGCTTCGAATCTCGGCATCGTCGAGCTTTCCACGGCATTGCTTTATACCCTTGATCTCTCCCGGGACAAGCTGATTTATGACGTCGGGCATCAGAGTTATGCGCATAAGCTTCTGACGGGACGTTTTGAAAGATTTGACACCCTGCGTTCCTTCGGCGGGCTTTCCGGTTTTCAGAATCGGGACGAAAGCCCCTACGATTTCTTCCAGACCGGACACGCTTCCACTTCGGTGTCGGCGGCCATAGGCTTTGCCCGCGCGGCGAAGCTTCGGGGGGAAGAGGGCTGTTTCGTGGCGGTGACCGGCGACGGCGCCCTGACCGGCGGCATGATCTACGAAGCTCTCAACGACGGCGGCACCACCGAGCTTCCCCTTCTGGTGATCATCAACGACAACGAAATGTCCATCGGCAAAAACGTCGGCGTGATCCCCCAAAGTCTTTCCAATCTGCGCCTGAAAAAGGGGTACATCAAGGCCAAGGGCGCCTATCACCGCCTGATCTCGCATCTTCCCTTCGCCAACGGGCTGAATACGTTTCTGTCCCGCATCCGCGACAGGCTGAAGCGCGTCCTGATCCCCGAAACCATTCTGGATCATTTCGGATTTGAATTTCTCGGCACCGTGGACGGGAATGATCTCAACGCTCTGATCCACGCGGTCAATTATGCGAAAACCCAAAAGCATCCCGTCCTGATCCACGCGCGCACCCAGAAGGGCAAGGGCGATCCCGCCTCCTGCAGCGATCCGGAAAAATACCACAGCGTTCCCCGGGAGCTTGCCGAAGGGGAGGAAAAGCCCGAATCCTCTTTCTCCCGCGAATTCGGGAAAAAGCTCGCCGAGCTGGCTTCCGAAGATCGATCGCTCTGCGCCGTAACGGCGGCCATGCCCTCGGGGACCGGCCTGATCCCCTTCCGGGATGCACATCCCGACCGCTTTTTCGACGTGGGCATTGCCGAAGAACACGCCATGACCATGTCTTCCGCCCTCGCCCTGGGGGGAATGAAGCCGGTGGTCGCCATCTATTCCACCTTCCTCCAGCGGGCCTTCGACCAGCTTTTGAACGACGCGGCCCTGCAAAGGGCTTCCATGACCATCGCCATCGACCGGTCCGGTCTCGCTCTGGACGACGGCATGACCCACAACGGTATTTACGACGTGGGATATCTCTCGCTGATCCCGGGACTCTCGCTTTACGCACCCGCCGATTACGCGGAGCTCCGTTCCATGCTTGCTTATGTTGTAAAGGAAAAAGGCTTGACGGCCATCCGCTACGCCAAAGGCTCCGAAGGAATCTTCAAGGCGGATACCTTTACAGACGGCGCCGCCTCGGTCCGTCTCGAAGAAGGCACGCGGCTTACTCTCGTTTCCTACGGTATGGCGATCAACAAGGCGGTCAGAATCGCCGAAACGCTTCGAAAGAGCGGCCTCGACGCCGATCTCTATAAGCTGAATCGCGTTATCCCCCTGGACGGGGAAGAGATACTTGCGTCAAGCGAACGCACCGGTCTTCTCGTCGTAATCGAAGAGGTGGTTTATGCGGGAGGCGCCGGAGAAAAGCTCGCCTCCATGATGGCTGAAAGAGGGATTCGCGCCGGTTTCCTGTGCTTCGCACTTCCCGAAATCGTCCCCCACGGCGACAGAGCCTCTCTTGAGAAGCTCGTGGGCTTCGACGACGGGACCATCGTTTCCGGGATCAAGGAAAAGCTTGCGGAAAACCATGGAGAATAAGCTTCGCCTTGACGCCGCCCTGGTGTCGCGGGGTCTCACACGGAGCCGGGAAACGGCAAAAACAGCCATAGAAAACGGCAAGGTCGACGTAAACGGCGTCACCGTTCGAAAATCCGCGTTTCCGGTATCACCCGGCGATGAGATCGTCTGCCGGGAGGATAAAGACGCCTTCGTCAGCCGTGGCGGATATAAGCTCCAGAAGGCTCTTCAGGTCTTTTGCATCGATCTGAAAGGAAAGACCTGTCTGGATATCGGCGCTTCCACCGGAGGGTTCACCGACTGTATGCTGAAGGCCGGCGCTCTCTCGGTCACCGCGGTGGAGGGAGGACACGGCCAGCTTTCCCCGACGCTCCTTTCCGATCCGAGGGTACTGTCTTATGAGAAAACCGACGTGAGGCGCATGCCTCCGGAGATCACGTCAAGAAAATATGATTTTATCGCCTCCGATCTCTCGTTTATTTCGCTGAAGCTGGTTTTCCCGTCGGTTTTTCCGCTCCTTGCGGAGGACGGCTCCGCCGTTTTTCTGATCAAGCCGCAGTTCGAAGCCGGGCGCGAGGCAGTGGGGAAAAACGGGATCGTCAAAAACGAAAAGGATCACCTGCGGGTGATACGGGATCTTCTTTTCCATCTCCGCTCGACGGGCGTTTCGATCCTCGGGCTGACCTGGTCTCCCATCACGGGGGGAGACGGAAACGTGGAATATCTCCTGTGGACCGCCAAAAACCGGCCAGACGCCGATCCTGACGCCGCCGGCACCGTTCGGTACGCTATGGAGGAACTCAAGCGGGGGAAACGCCGATGAAATACGTTCTGATCACAAACTTTGATAAGGACAAGGACGGCCTTGTCACGAAGAAAGCGGCTTCCATCCTTGAAAAAAGCGGAGCCGACGCCGTCCGGATCGCCTCGCACGAGCCGATCCCCGGGGACGCCGACGCGATTCTGACCTTCGGCGGCGACGGCACGCTTCTTCACGCCGCGTGGCAGGCGTCCCTTCTGGGAAAGCCCATTCTCGGGATCAACGTCGGGACCCTCGGATATCTCACCGAGCTGGAGGCGGGGGAGATCTCCCTGCTTGAGAAGCTCGCTTTGGGAAATTATCGCATCGAAAACCGGATGATGCTTTCCATCGACGTGATGCGCGATGGCAAAAACGTTCTGCACGAGGACGCCCTGAACGACGCCGTGATCACTCACGGGGAGATCATGCGGGTGATCCCTCTGACTCTTTGCTGCGACGGGACCGAGGTCAAAAGCTTCCGGGGCGACGGCATCATCGCAAGCTCACCCACGGGAAGCACCGCTTATTCGCTTTCTGCGGGCGGACCCGTGGTGGATCCTCTGGCGGATTCCATCACGCTGACGCCGCTTAGCGCCCACGCGCTTTACGCCAAGTCCTTCGTGTTTTCTCCCGACCGAAGGATCGAGGTCCTGGTCGGCGCTCTGGAGGGCCGGTCGGCCTTCGTCTCCGGGGACGGGAGAGAGGTGTTTTCGCTTTCCTCGAACGACCGGGTCGTTATATCCCGTTCGCCCAGGAAAACCGCCCTGATCAAGATCAAGGACGAAAGCTTTTTCAGTATCCTCTATCAAAAACTCTGAAATCGTTCCGGCGTTTTTCGCCGAAAGGAGAATAGATCATGAAATTCAAAAGGCACAACACGATTCTTCGCCTGATCTCCGAAAACGACGTGGAGACCCAGCAGCAGCTTGCCGAGATGCTGGTGAAGGAGGGCTTTCCCGCCACCCAGGCAACCGTGTCCCGCGACATCAAGGAGCTGAATATCATCAAGGTCCACGATCACGACGAGCATTATAAATACGCCGTCGCGAAGACCGAAGGACAGACCTCCGACACGTCAAAATTTCACACCATTTTCCGTGAGAGCGTCCTTTCCATCGATTATGCAGTCAACACGGTGGTGATCCGTACGCTGACCGGCTCCGCCTCGGCGGCCGCCGCGGCCATCGATTCCATGCATCTTCCCAACGTGGTCGGTACTCTTGCCGGCGACGACACCATCTTCATCGTCATGCGTTCCCAGGTCAAGGCGCAGGATTTCTGCACCGATATGCGTAATTTTCTCAAATAAAGGAAGGCGTCCCGTATGCTGACCCGTCTCTCAATTCGCAACATCGCGGTGGTGGAAGAAGCCGATATCTCCTTCGGCCGGGGCTTCAGCGTCCTGACCGGCGAGACCGGCGCGGGCAAATCCATGATCATCGACGCGGTGCGCATGATCCTCGGCGACCGCATGTCCCGGGATATCATCCGCACAGGGGAAAAGAAAGCGTCCGTATACGCGGAATTCACCTTCGGAAAAGCCGTTCCCGACCAGGTGAGGGAGCTTGCGGACGAAGACGGGAATCTCCGGCTTTACCGGGAGCTTTCTTCCGACGGCAAGAATCTTTGCCGGGTAAACGACGCCCCCGTCGGGACCGCGTTCCTGCGCGCCATCGGCGAAAAGCTCGTGGATATCCACGGGCAGCACGACAGCCGAAACCTGCTGGATCCGTCCCGGCATATTGAGTATATCGACACCTTCGCCGCCCTGGACGGGGACAAGGCCGCCTATCGCGTCCTGTTCCTCCGTCTGAAGGGGATTGCAAAGGAGATCAAGAGCCTGGAGATCGACGAAGGTGAAAAGCTCCGCCGGATCGAAATGCTGGATTATCAGATCGCCGAGATCGAAGCCGCCGCCATTTCTCCCGGCGAGGAAGAAAAATTGAAAGAGCGGCGCGACCTTCTCGCCAACGCCGAAAAGATCGCGGGGCGTCTGCGCGCCGCCATCTCCGCTCTCTCGGGAAACGAGGAGGGCGGCGCCCTGGAGGCGCTCCATTCCGCGGCAAGCGAGCTTTCCGCCCTTTCTCGCTTCGGCGACAGGTACGAGCCGGCTCTGGAAAATCTGCAAAACGCCTCTTACGCCGTGGAGGACGTGCTCGCAACCCTTGAAACCGAAGCCGACGGGCTGGATTTCTCCCCGAAGGAGCTGGATGAGCTGGAGGACCGGCTGGATCAGATCTACCGTCTGAAAAGAAAATACGGCGCCACCGAGGAGGACGTTCTCGCTTTTCTGGAAAAGGCAAAAGAAGAACGCGCCGCCATCGCCGGCACCGACCAGCGCCGCGAGGAGCTGACGAAAGAATACGCCGTGCTCCGGGAAGAGGTGCGCCGGAAGGCGCACGCGCTCAGTGAAAACCGCAAGAAAGCGGCCGCGCGCCTTTCGACCCTGATCGAAAAAGAGCTTGCCTATCTCGATATGCCCCACACCCGCTTCCGGGTGGAATTCTACGATCAGGAAGAGGACGGTCCTCTCCAGTTCCACGGGGACGGGATCGATTCTCTGGAATTCTTCCTGTCGGTCAACCGGGGCGAAAGCCTGAAGCCGCTTTCCAAGACGGCGTCCGGAGGCGAGCTTTCCCGGATCATGCTCGCCATGAAAAACGTCCTGACCGATAAGGACAGCATCCCGGTTCAGATCTTTGACGAGATCGACACCGGCATTTCCGGCCGGGCCGCGCAGAAGGTCGCCGACAAGCTCTGGCTTCTGGCCAGAGGACGGCAGGTGCTCTGCGTCACGCACCTTTCGCAGTTGGCCGCCATGGCCGACGCCGATTATCTGATCGAAAAGAAAGAGAAGGAAAGCCGCACCTCCACCGGCGTCCGCCTTCTGAACGAAGGGGAGCGAAAACGCGAGATCGCGCGCATCAACGTCGGCGCGGAGATCACCGATCTCGCGCTCTCCAGCGCGGGACAGATGCTTGAGGCCTGCCGGGCACGCCGGGAGGTTTTGCTCTCAGAGGCTAATTAACTCCGTCAATAAGCCCTTCCGGGGCAAGAAAGGATACGACACATGCAACTCTACGATGAACTCAAAGCGCGCGGTCTGATCGCACAGGTCACCAACGAAGAAGAGATCAGCAAAATGATCAACGAAGGCAAAGCGACCTTCTATATCGGTTATGACTGCACCGCCGACAGCCTGACGGCCGGGCATTTCATGACCCTTGTCCTGATGAAGCGTCTTCAGATGGCCGGCAACAAGCCCATCGCCCTGATCGGCGGCGGCACCACCATGATCGGCGACCCCTCCGGCCGCAGCGACATGCGCAGGATGCTCACCCGCGCGGACATTGATCACAACGCAGCCTGCTTCAAAAAGCAGATGGAGCGCTTCATCGAATTCGGGCCTGACAAGGCGCAGATGGTCAACAACGCCGACTGGCTTCTGGATCTGAATTACGTGGAGCTTCTGAGAGAAGTCGGCACCTGCTTCTCGGTCAACAACATGCTCCGTGCCGAATGCTACAAGCAGCGCATGGAAAAGGGCCTCAGCTTTTTCGAATTCAACTACATGATCATGCAGTCCTACGATTTCTACCATCTTTTCAAGAATTACGGCTGCAACATGCAGTTCGGCGGCGACGATCAGTGGTCCAACATGCTCGGCGGCACCGAGCTGATCCGCAAAAAGCTGGGCAAGGACGCCCACGCCATGACCATCACCCTTCTGACCGACTCCCAGGGCCACAAGATGGGCAAGACCGCGGGCAACGCCGTCTGGCTTGACGCGAACAAGACCAGCCCCTTCGAATTCTATCAGTACTGGCGCAACGTCGGCGACGACGACGTAATCAAGTGCCTGCGCATGCTGACCTTCCTGCCGCTTGACAGAATCGACGAGATCGCCCTCTGGCAGGGGACCTCCCGCATCAACGAAGCCAAGGAGATTCTGGCCTACGAATTGACCGCCATGGTTCACGGAGACGAGGAAGCGGCCAAAGCGCAGAACGCGGCCAGAGCCCTTTTCGGCGGCAAGGGCGACGACGACAACATGCCGGTCACCGCTCTCCATGACGACGACTTCGGTGAGGACGGCGTCGGTATCCTCGACCTGATCATCAAGTGCGGCTTTGCCTCCTCGAGAAGCGAGGCCCGCAGGCTTGTCACCCAGGGCGGCGTGGAGGCCGCGGGGGAAAAGGTCACCGACGTCTATAAGAAGTATCCGAAGGAGGCCTTCGCGGAAGGCCTGATCTTCAAGAAGGGCAAAAAGAACTTCTCCAAGGTCATCGCGGAATAAAGGCGTCAGCATATCGAAAAAACGCCGCCGGGGAGCGATCCCCGGCGGCGGGCTTTATCATGTCTTTTTTCACAGGGACAGTACGACGGGCTTTTGAAGAAAAGCCGTTCCGGAAAGGCGTTCGGCGGGATCGGGCAAACCCATGTAATAAAGATCGTCGGCCAAGGCTTCGCTCTGAAACTCCTCAAAAAGCGTGGGGGAGAGACGGGAGCGCGCCTTGCTTCCGTTCGTGATCACCGGGAAGCCCTCTTCACGGAGTTTTCCGAGAAGGCTGCGGCCTTTTTCGTTGAAGGCGAGCGCCCGGACGTATCGCGGCTCCGGGAAGGAGGCTGCCCGTTCGGAGGTCAGACCGAGATAGGCCGCCAGCAGGATCCGCCTGACGCGGGAGGAGGGGTAGCGCGCGGAATTGGCAAGTCGCACGGCTTCCTCCGGATCCGCCGTCTTTTTCACCGCCTCCATAACGCGGTTTTCAAGTCCCTCGCTCACGCCCGCGACCTTTTCCCAATCCCGGGCCGAAAGCCTTCGGAGAAAGGCCGTCATCTCGGCATAAAACAGGCTCTTGTCCCGCATATATCTTCCGGCCTTCGCTTCTCTGAGAAGGATCTTCCCGCTCTCCTCCGGAAGGAGGGCCGCCGCGGCCTCCGGTTCCAGCTTTCGGATCCCGGAGGCAGAATATCCGTCCGAGTCGCCTTCCGCATCGTGCAAAGCTCCGATACGGGCGACGGGGAGGATCGAAAGGGGGGAGGCAAGCTTTCGGATCGCCTTCGCGTACTCGATCCCGAGGATCGCGTTCGGATGCGAGAAGAGCGCTTTCGCGGCGGGAGGCAGCGAGAGCGCGGCCGCTTTTCCCAGAGCGGCGGGATAGGATATCCCCCGGCGCAGGTTTTCGCGGATCGCCTTTCGTCCTTCTTCGGAGGAAATAAACTCCGCCGCGAGAAAATAAAGCGCAGGATCGTCCTCCTCAGCCCCGAAGGAGAGCACGCTGCAAAGCCTTGAAAGAATCGAAACGCCGCCCAGGGCGAACCGTTCGGCCGAAGCCAGAGAGAAGGACAGGGGAAGCTCGAGCACCAGATCGGCGCCGCCCTTCAGAGCGGATTCCGCGCGGGCGTATTTCCCGATCAGGGCGGGTTCGCCGCGCTGGGTAAAGTTCCCGCTCATCACCACGGCGGCGCAGTCGGCGCCGGAGCGCTT
>CACYBP010000164.1 GCA_902772625.1 Oscillospiraceae bacterium | reverse complement strand
GATCGAAGACAAGGCCGCCCTTCTGATCATCGAAAACACCGAGGATCCCGTCACCTCCCTGACCCTGACCTCCGACGGAAACGAGGTTCTGATCACGCGTTGACAACGGCTTCTGCCGATCAATTCATAAAACAAAAGGAGAAAGTAGTATGCAGGACATGAATAACGTAACGATCTTTACGCACCCTCTGATCCAGCACAAGATCTCCACCCTCAGATGCGTTGAAACCGGCTCCAAGCTCTTCCGTGAGCTGGTGGAAGAGATCGCCATGCTGATGGGTTACGAGGTCTTCCGGGATCTGCCGCTGGAGGAGCTGGAGATCGAGACCCCCATCTGCAAGACCGTCGCTCCCTTTATCAAAGGCAAAAAAATGGCCATCGTGCCGATCCTGCGCGCGGGCCTCGGCATGGTCAACGGCATCCACGCTCTGATCCCCTCCGCCAAGGTCGGCCACATCGGCCTCTACCGCGACCCGGAGACCCACGAGCCCCACGAGTATTACTGCAAGCTTCCCGACAGCATCGACCAGCGCGAGGTCTACGTTCTGGATCCGATGCTGGCCACCGGCGGCAGCGCCGAAGCAGCCATCACCTTCATCAAGCAGCACGGCTGCACCAACATCAAATTCCTCTGCATCATCGCGGCTCCCACCGGAATCGAGCGGCTCCATACCGCTCATCCGGACGTTCACATCTACTGCGGACACGTGGACGAGGGCCTCAACGAGAATTGTTACATCGTCCCCGGCCTCGGCGACGCGGGCGATCGCATTTTCGGCACGAAATAAGCGTCTTGAGTGCGAAAGCGAAAAGGACTCCGGAGCGGATCCGCTCCGGAGTCCTTTTGTGTCCTTGTCACAGGTTTACACGCCCGTCTTTTTGTCCTTCGGGAAAAAGAGCATGCCGACGAACATGACGGCCGGAAAAAGCGAGGCGAACAGGATTCCCGCCTTCAGGCCGAACTGGTCGGCGCTCATCCCGAAGCTTTCGGCAAGTCCCGAGGATAACGCGAGGTCTGAGATCCTGCCGGCCAGAGCCGGGCCGAAGCTGCAGCCCACGTCCCCCGCCACCGCGAGAAGCCCGAACATGGCGGTGCCGCCCGCGAGTCTCGCGCTGGAAAGATTCAGCATTCCCGGCCACATGGCGCTGACCATAAAGCCGGTCATCGCCACCGCCAGAAGCGAAAGCAGAGGATGCGGCAGGAACACCGCCCCGAGGTAGCATCCGAAGGCGCCGAGACTCAGAAGGGTCAGGCACTTTCTCAGATCGATTCTGTCCCCCTTCATGCCGAACCACGTGCGGCCTATGGCCATGAAGAAGGCGAACAGGCAGGGGCCGAGGACGTCCCCCACGGTCTTCGCGACGCCGAGCCCCTTTTCCGCGAACATCGAGGCCCACTGGCTGATCACCATCTCCGAGGAGCCGGAAGTGATCATCATCAGGATCGCGAGGAAAAAGACCTTGTGGCTGAAAAGTCTCTTCATCTCCCCGAGATCGGTCTTGTTTTCGGGTTCCCTGATCGGGACCGTGAGAAAGCTGATGAAATTCACGAAGGGCACTGCCGCCCAGGCCACGGGGATCAGATACCAGAACCGGTATCCGAAGATCCCGATGACCAGCGTCGTCAGAAGCACCACCAGCATCTGTCCCCAGGAATAGAAGGCGTGCAGAAGGATCATGGCCCCGCTGCTCTTGGCCTCCCGGGGAATGTTGTCCACCACCGGGCTTACGATCACCTCGATCAGGCCGCTTCCCACGGCGTAAAGCACCGTGGCGCAAAGCAGCGCGGGATAGGCCGGGAAGATCTGCGGCAGAAGCCCCATCCCCACAAGCCCCAGGACCGCGGCCGCGTGCGCCGCCAAAAGCGACGGGCGGTACCCGAACTTATCCACGAAGAGCACCGCGACAAAATCCACCAGGATCTGGGAAAAGAAATTCACTGCGGTCAGGCTTGCGATCTCTCCGAAGCTCAGGCCGAATTCTTCCCGGAAAAACACGAAAAACAGCGGCGCGAGATTGACGACGATCGCCTGGGTGATATACCCCCTGTAGCAGGCGTGAAGGGTCTTTTTGAAACCGTACATAAAAGGACTTGCCTTTCGAGAGATTTGATCGGGAAAACGCGCCCGGCATTATGGCCGGGCGCGTTCATTCTTTCGCGAAACAGGCGGGCGGCTTATTTTCTGAACGGCGCCGCCTCGGAGGTGTCGGCCATATGCTTGAGGAGCACCAGCGGCTGGGTCCGGGAAAGGTTCTTCACCGTGACGCCTTCCCGTGCGGCCGCGGCCGTGACGAAGTATTCGTCACGGGTCAGCTGGCCGAACCGGATCAGGGTCGGCGACTCCAGATCGTGCACGCCGATCTTTCCGAAGCCCTCGACACAGATGGTGCCGTAAGCGCCGGGATCGCGCACCGTGGCTTCGCCGCCGGGCAGGACCGTCAGGCGCTTGGCTCCGGCGACCTCGCTCTTGTAGCAGATCCATTCTTCATACCAGCCCTCTTCCTCGCTTCCGGCGCATCTCACCGGCTCCATGAAGCGATGGGCAAAGAAGGCGGGATCCACGTTGGCTTCCCAGTCGATCACGTCCAGGAGATATTCGTAATCGCCGCGCTTATCCTCAGGGGTGTTCGCCCACAGAAGATCCTCTCCCACCGTGTGATCGCCGAGCAGGACCGACTGATACATGGCGTAGACGTCGCTGGCAAACTGCGGCTCGTAGGTGCAGAGGCTTCCCGGCGCGTGCAGAATGCCCGCCGGAACGTCCCAGCCGGTATCCACCCGGA
This sequence comes from Oscillospiraceae bacterium, assembly GCA_902772625.1. Classification (GTDB taxonomy): domain Bacteria; phylum Bacillota; class Clostridia; order Oscillospirales; family QAMX01; genus RUG11797. The sequence goes on along the minus strand of CACYBP010000164.1, from coordinate 986 downwards.
GCTTATACCCCTGGGAATACGCGAGAATGTCGTTGTCGCCCTTCGGGAAGTTTTTGAGGATCTCCAGCATCTTCGCTTTGGGCGTGCCCGGCGTCACGCCGAAAAAAGTAAAGGCGTATTCGCCGGGGTAGTTGTTGTATTGGGCCGGGAAGAAATACATTTCCGGTTTTCCGGAAAGGCCGACCAGGTTCGCGTGCTGATCCCGGTGATGGATGTGATGAGGAAGCGGGCCGAGGTTGTCGAAAAATTTGGAATACATCGGCCAGCGGTGATATTTCGCCCAGATATCCTCGCCGACGGCTTCGCCCTTGTAAAGCTCCACCAGCTCGGTGAGAAGCGCCTTTTCCCCGTCGTCGGTGACCACGAAGGAAAGGCCCTCGTTCTCAGGGGTGTCCGGTCCGTTGTCGGCGGGGGTCGTGGAGGAGAACCATCTCTCGTCGATGCCGCCGCGCTTCAGACCCAGCGCGTAATAGTCGTTGGGATGCAGCCGGATGCGCCGGCCGGGACGGCAGAAGGACCGCGGGACCCAGTTCGGAGCCAGACGCACCACGCCTTTCCCTTCTTCCATGGCTTTCCGGAGAACGCTTGCACTCATAATGTTTACCGCCTTTCCGTACGTTTTCCCTATTGTACCATCCCGCCGGGCGTTTGTCAATTATACGAGGTCTTCTCCGGAGCCTTCTACAGAATATGCCGGGAGAGTGCTTCCGGTTCTTCTCCGGAAACGGGAACGCAAAAAAGGAGCGGACCTGCGTCCGCTCCTTTCGTGTCTTTTCCGGGGTTTTCAGGAGCCCTTTTTCTTTTTTTGCCCCTCTTCCGGCACCGTAATCACGAGCTTTTCGCCCTCCACGTTCAGGGACACGTTTCCCTTTCCGAGAAGGCCGATCTTCTTCATGATTTCGGCGGGGATCTGCATACGTCCAAGGCGGTCCACCGCGGCGTATTCCACGTGGCTTTCCTCCAGACCGACGATGCGGTTTTCGGCG
>CACYBP010000163.1 GCA_902772625.1 Oscillospiraceae bacterium | reverse complement strand
TGACGTCTCTTTCGTCGAAGATATCGCCGCATTCCGGGCAGAACTTCGGCGGGTTCCGCGGATCTTCCGGTTCCCATCCGCACTTGTCGCAGCGGTAAAGCGGCGCTCCCGCGGGCTTCTTCGCTCCGCAGTTCGAGCAGAATTTCCCCTTGTTCACCGCTCCGCAGCTGCACGTCCATCCCGCGTCCTCCGCGGGCTTCGCCGTTCCGCATTCGGTGCAGAATTTCCCGGTCGCCATATTTCCGCACTGCGGGCACTTCCATCCCGCCGCTCCCGCCGCTCCCGCCGTCACCGGCGTCGGCTGCGCCTGCTGCGCCTGCTGCCTCTGCTGCTGTCCCATCGCGAACAGGTCTCCCGCGTTCATCGCTCCTCCCGCGTTCATCGCCATTCCCATGCCCATGAACCCGGTCATCGCTCCCGCGCTGTTCGACGCCGCCGCTCTCATCGCATCCGACTGCGCTCCTACCAGCGTCGCCGCCGCCATCGTCGGGTCTCTCATCATTCCCGTCCGCTGCGCCTGCTTGATCAGCTCCGCGTCCTCCTCCGGCAGCGTCACCGATCCCAGCGCTATGCTTACCACCTTCAGTCCGCGCAGCTCTCCCCACTTCGCCGACAGCGCTTCGTTCATCGCGTTCTCCAGCTCCGTGTTGTGCGTCACGATCTGATTCGGCCTCAGCTCCAGCTCAGACAGTCTTCCGAACGCCGGCTGCAGCGCGCTGATGAACTCGGTCTTCAGCTGCCCCTCCAGCGTCTCTCTCCGGTATTCTCTCTCCACGTTCCCGCACACGTTCGTGTAGAACAGCAGCGGGTCCGCAATCTTGTACGAGTACACCCCGGAGCATCTCACCGATACGTCGATGTCAAGCCCGATCTTGCTGTCCACCACCCGGAACGGGATCGGATTCGGCGTCCCGAACTTGTTGTCGATCAGTTCCTTCGTGTTGAAATAGTACACTCTCTGATCTTTTCCCGTGTCTCCCCCGTAGGTGAATCTCTTCCCGATCGTCTTGAAGGTCTCCTTGATGCTGTTCCCAAGGCTCCCCGAGAAGATCGACGGCTCGGTGGACGTGTCGTACGTGAATTCACCCGGCTCCGCGCACACTTCCACGATCTTTCCCTGCTCCACGATGATCATGCACTGGCCGTCCGCCACCGCGATCCCTGACCCGTTCGAGATGATGTTGTCGTTCCCGGACGTGTTCGACGAACGCGACGTGATCCGCTTCTTGCCCTTCGTCACCATCACGCTCTTGTCCATCGCTTCACAATAGAAGAATTCCTTCCACTGGTCGGCCAGTACGCCTCCCAATGCTCCGATCCCTGCTTTGATCAGTCCCATCTTGCTTCTCCTTTTCTTAATGATCTTTTATCGATACGCGGCCTTCGCCGCTTTACGGACTTTTTTCTCCCCTCAGGCCCAGGGGTCCTCGTCCGCGGGTTTCCGGATCCCCACCAGAAAATACTGCTCCCAGAGATACCATTTTCCGTCCTTGGCAAGCCGGAGGTCCACCGAGCGGGGACTGTCGGCGCCGCCGGAGGTCAGGTACAGCTTCGCGTAATTCTGATTCTGATAGGAATAGGGGCCTTCCTTCACCGCGACGGAGTAAGGTTCCGACGGCCGATACCGGTTTTCGGGCGTCGCTCCTTTAAAATAGGAACGCGGGACGTAATCCTGGTCCCGGAAGCGGTCGGCGATGAATTGCTTGTCCATCGGGCTGAGCGGCCGGGGTCCCCGGAGAAAATCCAGCATGGAAAGGGCGAGCTCCCGGTTTTCGGGGTAATAGCAGAAGGCCAGTACCGTAAGAGCCGCCGTGTCGAAGGGCGTCCCCATCGCCGCCTGCGGAAGAGCCCTGAATTCCTGAAGCGTTTCAGGAAGCCGGGAAAAGACGATCTCCCGGGCGCCGCCGGAGGCTTCCCTGGAGGCCGCCGGTCTTTTCAGACTGTCGAAAAGCGCCACGTGTCCACTCCCCTTTCGTCCCGTCCGGTCCTTCGCCGCCGGAAAGCTTCCGCGCCGGGCGGAAGGACTTCTTCGGGATAGAATTTTCCTTTTTCAGTATACCGTAAAACGGCCCGGTTTGCAAGGATTATTTCTGAAAAAAGAGCGATATTCCGCCTTTTTCAGCCGTCCGGAACGGCTCCCCCGCTTCCGCGGCTTTCGCCGGCGCGCGGCGCGGCCGGTTCATTCCGCCCCGGGCCATCGGGCGAAAGAGATCACGTATCCGTCCCGCCGCACCGTTTCCAGAAGGGAATCGTCCTTCTTTTCAGGAGTCAGCCGAAGCCCCCTCCCGTCGCGTTTGACCCAGGCCTCGTGCCGGGTCCAGAGATAAAAGAAGCGGCCGAGGGTTTCCGGATCCGGGAGGCGTCCAAAATCGGCGGAGTCGGGTTCGCGGCCGAAGAGATGGAAAAGCTCCTCCGGGGTAAACACCTTTTTCGCGGCGGAAAGCCTTACGGGGCGGATCTTCTCCACGTCGATCCCCACCGGGGACCGGTCCGCCGCCGCCGCGGCGAGCTCTCCGGAGTGGGAGATGCTGAGATATATGCCCTCGGCGTAAGGCCGCCCGCCGGGTTCGGAGAACACCGTGATTTCCTCCGGCGGGATCCCCAGAAGCTCCGCCGCCGCGCGCCGGGCGGCGATCTCGCCGGCCACCGTCCGCCGTTTCGCATTCTTGCGGGTCAGCCGGTCCACCCGGGCCTTCCGGCTTTCGCTCATCAGACCGTACCATTTTTTATACGCCGCGTCGGAGACTTCGCCCAGCGGCAGGAGGCACTTTTTCACCGGGTCTCTCCTTTCCCTTTCTTCTCCCTCTCATCCCAGAGGCGAAGCTCTTCTTCGGTGACTTCTTTGGGGGAGGCGGATTTGAAGCGGGAGGCCTCCTCCATGGGAAGGCCGGTGTCGTAATCGTACTGTCTTTCCTCGTATTCCTCGTTTTCCCGCTGGCGGGTCCAGCCGGTGTAGGCCCAGGTGGCCTCCCGGGCGTCGCTTCGCCAGGGGCGTCTTTCCCAATAGTACCCCCGGAAGGGATCGCGGGTCTCGTTCATCCAGTCCAGAAGACGGTCGTGAAGCCTGTTCCGTATCCCGGCGGTCTCCTCCCGGTCGATGAGGTTCACCATCTCCCCGGGATCGGTCTCAAGGTCGTAAAGCTCGTCGTCCGAAAGAAGATTCACCGTCAGCTTGTACCGCCCGTCGAACACGGCGCGCATGGGCTGGAAGCCGCCGAAGCCGTCATGGTCGATCTCGTACCGGCCGAATTCCATGAAAATTTCCGGGTCGAGCTTCTCTTTTTCGCCCCGCATGGCCGGAAGGATGCTCTTTCCCTCCAGAAGCTTCGGAATCGGAAGCCCCATATACGCAAGGATCGACGGAGCGAGATCGATATGCGACACCGGATGAGGATAGCTTTCCCCCCGGGGGCCGCCGGGCATCGAAACGATCAGGGGGATCCGGGTGATCTCGTCGTAGGACGCGGGGCCCTTCACGAAAAGCCGGTGGGATTCCAGGAAATCGCCGTGATCCGAGGTGTAGATCACCATGGCGTCGGGGCATTTTTCCCGCACCGCATCCAGGACCCGCCCCATCTCGTAATCGGCGTAGGCGTTGCATCCGAGATACCGGCACGCCCGGACGCGAAGCCCGTCCCGCGCCTCCCGGAGCTTTTTCCCCGCCCAGACCCGCTGGTGCCGGGGCTTGTTCTGAAGATCGTCCCGGACGTTCTCCCCCGCCGGAAAGTCGTAGTCTTTGAACATGGACGCGTAGGGTTCGGGGCAGAGGCTTGGGTCGTGGGGCTCGTCGTAGCTGACCGTCAGGAAGAAGTCCTCGTCGGCATGGCGGCTGAGAAAATCCACCGCCCGGTCGGAGACCCGGTGCCCGAAGGTGAAGTCCTCGTCCACGTTCCGCAGATCCATCAGGGCGGGCTTGCGGGAAAGCCTTCTTTCAGCCTCGGAAAGCTCCGAAAGATAGCAGTGCATGTCGTACCAGTAGTCGGGATCCCATCC
>CACYBP010000162.1 GCA_902772625.1 Oscillospiraceae bacterium | reverse complement strand
TCCGCGCCGATCAGAAGATCTCCGGCCAGGGTCAGTACCGCCCCCAAAAGGCCGGTCAGAAGATACCGTTCCGCTTTGCTTCGCTTCACGTTTTTTCCTCCTCCGTTCTTCTCCCCGAATGCGTAAACCGCTCTTTCAGGTAAATGCGCGGTCACGGCCGGGGGCCGTTTTCGGCCTCTTTCTTCAGAAGTCTGATCCACTTTCTCTGCCGGTGGGCGTAAAACGCGTTTGCCCAGAGCCACACGAAGGCCGTCTTCCACCCCGCCCGGATCTCCACGCGGTCGGTATATCTCGTGTGAGCCTTGTCAATCGGCTCCATCACAATCTCGTGGTTCCAAACAGGGACGAAGCCGTTATGCTCCCGGCTTTCGACCCGCTCCGGATCGAGCCGCACGATCCGGATCACGTGGGTCCCGAAGGGAAGAAAGCCGAAGAGCCGGAACCGGCAGGAAGAGACGCCGCCCTCTTCCCAGACGCCGGGCACCCCGTCCGCGGGCTCGAAGGACGCATAGGGACGCGCGACGGTCTGAAGCGTTTCCAGCCGTTTGAGCTTTTCAAAGACGGCTTCTCTTCCGGCCGGAAAGACCGAGGTTTTCCGAACAATCAAAGCGTCGCCCCTCCTTTTTGGCTTCTCACTCCGCCGATATCTCCATGAATTCGTCGATCGCCTTCAGCACCGGCGCGGTGTATTTCTCCCCGCCGAAGAGCCACTGCTCGTGCTGCATGTCGAATTCCCGGATCTCGGGATCGTGAAAATACTTTTTGTAGCGTTTCAGATACTTTTCACCCATTTTCTTCGCGTAGATAAAGTGGACCCGGGTGTTTTCCACGCGGATATCGTCCTTCAGCCAGGTGAGAAGGTCTGAATAATACTCGTTTTTGATAGACACCGGATCGAATTTCGAAAAGCATCCCATGAACCTGTCGGCCGTTTCGTCGCTCATCTCGAAAAAGCTTTTGAGCTTTTCTCTGGTCTTCGCCCTCTTCTTCTCATTTTTCGTAAAGCCGGTCAGAAGCGGGACCACGAGCTTTGACTGCAGCCAGGCGCTGACTCTTCCGCTCTGATCCAGATCGGGGCTTCCGAATATGCCGTGGTCGATATGGATCCTCTCCCTCTGGATCAGCTGACCCACGAAGCTGCATCCCAGAGAGGAGCCGAGGGCGCCGTCAAGTCTCCCGCCGTCATTTTCCAGGACGTAGTTTTCGATCTTTTCCGTCACCGTGATCATATCCGGAAAGACGCTTTCACCGCCGTCGAAGCCATCGTAATTGACGCAGATCAGGTGATACTTTTCCCCGAGCCTTTCAAGCACCGCGCCGAAGTTGGTCTGATAATCGCAGGCCGTCCCCGGCAAAAGCATCAGGGTCTTCCCCGCTTTGTTTCCCGTTTCGTCAAACCGCACCGTTTCCTCCTCCTCTTTTCTTTCCGGTTTCCGTCCGTTTCGATCTTCGTATCTGATCCTTCCCGGGGAACCTTCTTCCCCGGAACACCGTCTCCGGGTCTTCTTCCGCCTTTTTCCCGGGCGAAAGCCGTATTTCTGCTCTATATTAGTTAGCGTTATCTAACTCCCGGTCGGGAAAAGCGCCTGTCACGCGTCCGGGCCTCACCGGTTCCGGCCTCTGACAGGCGGGCGCAGGCTTACTGTTAGCCTTCGCTTACTATTATACTACTCTTCTTTTTTCTTTTCAAGATTCGTTCCGGAAAAAAGCGCGGAAGACCGGACAGAAGAAAACCGCGGGAGGCAGAAGCTCGTTCCGGATCGCGATGACCTCCGGAAGGTCGACGTTGAATCCCCTGGCAAGACCGTTGTCGCATTTCCGGAACATTGAATATGTTCATACTCCGTCTCCTCGCCTTTGTTTATCATTATGAGTCTGGCTCTTCAGGAATTATCGTTTTCGCATTGTCGTTAATGATCATAAGCAACCCTGCGAATCCCGATCTGTCTCACTTTTGATTCCATTCAGCAAGACATGTCTTTATCTCACTTACCGGAATCAGCGTCCCGCATTTGAATATCTTTCCATCAGCAGAGTAATAACCGCCCGGCGTTATACCGGCCAACTGCATCCGCTCATTGAGTGCGGCTCCGCCACTGCTGCCCACATGCATATACGCAGTATGTTTCATGGCATTGCTTGGAAAGCCTTGCGCTTCACCAAACTTCTCAATTCCGGAAGTGACCCCTTCCGTAGGAGACGGCAAACCAGTCATTCTGCGGATTGCCGATACACATGATCCGATCGTCTTTTCCCGGGTCCGCATCAGCAATTGTTACTGCAGACAAGTCTTCCTCTGACGTGAAGCTAATGACAGCCAGATCGTCTCTGCTGCTGACGTACTCCACGTTTGCCGTGTACAAGGGCTATTATCAATGTCAACAGAACCAGGAGGGAAAACAGTTTTTTTCGACTTTTCATTTAGTATCCTCTTCTGTATATCGTCTCGTTACGGTATATTTCGTGCGTTCAATGTGCAAATCATATTCTTCCTTTTCGCCGGTCGGTGAAACAAGCGTCAAAGTTGTGTCACCGGCCCGCTTGAAATCAGCGTGGAGCAAATAATCCTCAGCGCCTTCATCATATCTGATCTCAACGTCTCCATACTTACTGTCTTCCAGATACACCGTGTAGGAATCATCAAATTGATGCTCTTCCCCATTCCCCATGATCTCAGTGCTGTATACCGGAGGATTAATCAGGCTAATAACCGTAATGGCAACGACGGCAACGACGCTGATGACAGCACCGACCGTTTTGATTTTTTTGTTACTAAAAATGGCAGCGGGATATATGATCATGGCGCAGGCGCAGAACAGCGAAATCAGGATATACCTCGGCATGGAGAACAGAAAGTCAGCGAAATATGTGCTGTAGGAACCGGCGGTCATAACGATCATCGGCAGCAGAATCAGATATCCCCACCATTTGTTCTTTTTCATCCAGTAGCCGATATAGCCCATGGGGAAGCAGAGAACTGTCCAGACAAACCAGTATTTATAGTATCCGAACAGATTCCATCCCTGCCAGCTGAACGGAACCTGAATGAGGTAAACCAGCGGTTGGCTGATCAGGAAAAACACAAAGCATTTCAACGCCGAGTCCATATTGGATTTGCTGTTCATGATAATGATGATTCCAAACAGTATCCAAACCTCAAACGTTGCCGTAATTGTAATGAACGAGGTATCCTGAAAGACAGGGATGATAGCCATCACAGCGGTAAACACGCCCGCCGCGACAGCTGATACGATTAATTTCGGCCACGTCAGATTGATCCCGCCGAACATCTTTTTGATTGCCTTTACCATGGTCAACGAAAGCCTTTCTGTTTTTCTTTACTTATGAAGTCGCTGCTCTATTGCTCATACCGGACGGAAAAACGCCAAAGCAGTACCTCAGGAACCATACTCATCTGAGGATAAACTGTGTGCGTCGATCAACGCAGCTTTTCCCATGTTTTTTGTCCTCCTTTGGTGTCTCTTGCAGTTGTCAGACCGCAAGTCTACTTTACACCAAAAGGAGTTTTTTGTCCAGTCCCATATCACCAAGCCTTCCCGAACCTCACCCCTAACGTGAGGTATTCTTTTGACAATAAACCGCGGGAGGCTTCGAAGAGCCTCCCGTGGCAGCTTGTGCGCGTGATAAAGAGTCAGATTTCCATTGCAGAGTGGCTTACGCACTGTTTCTTGCTTTCCTTTGCAGATATGATGATCCGGCGCTGCACCGGGGTTCAACGTGCAATAATTGGCTTTGCAGTCCCGACAACAGGATATTTATTTTGCATGCCCTATTGATTTATGTGCTTTTGTGATGTTATCATAAAGCGGACACAGGAAAGCAGGAAGTATTGATCCGGGATGTATGATAGGATACAGAACGTGTCACGGAGGGCGTTTTTTGCAGCGGCCGGAATGCTACGTGACCGGCGACCGCAGTCGCCGGAATCCCCGCCGGTATCGATCTGCCGGAAAGGAGTGTCCGCATCATATCAAAGCATCTGAATCCATTGGAAGAAGAGTTTCTCATCCGACAGGATTCGCCCTCGTCGAACAAATGAAGCGATTTTTCAGCGAGTGTTCGGCGTAATACCAGTCGCAGAAGCAGCGGATTACACTTTTCACTATAAATGCGAACCGCAGAACCGCACTTTTCAATTTTTGCTTTTGATCCTGACCCTTCGCGAAATACTCGAACGGGGCTTTCGAAAGGAAAAGAAAGCTCTGCCAGTCTTATCCTGAAATGCGGTGCATTTGCCGCGGTATAAAGCCGATCCGCAACGGCCGCAGCCGCTGCGGGAAGTATCCGGGAGAAAACAAATGATGAGCCATCCCATGCAGAAAGACAATGAACAGCCGAAAAGAATAGAGGTCAGGGGCGCCAGAGTTCACAACCTGAAGAACATCGACGTGGACGTGCCGCTTCACGGGATCACGGCCATTGCGGGCGTGTCCGGCTCGGGAAAATCCTCGCTGGCGCTGGGCGTACTCTACGCGGAGGGCTCCAGACGGTATCTGGAATCCCTTTCCACCTATACCAGAAGGCGGATGACGCAGGCCTCCCGTGCGGACGTGGACGAGGTGCTTTACGTCCCGGCGTCCCTTGCGCTGCACCAGCGGCCGGGCGTGCCGGGCATCCGCTCCACCTTTGGCACCGGCACGGAGCTTCTCAACAGCCTGCGCCTGATGTTTTCGCGTCTTTCTTCCCACCGCTGCCCCAACGGGCATTACGTGCAGCCGGGCTTCCAGGTGGCCTTGATGCAGGAGATCGTCTGCCCTGCGTGCGGAGAACACTTTTACGGCCCCGGCGCGGAGGAGCTGGCCTTCAACTCCCAGGGCGCCTGCAAGTGCTGCGGCGGA
>CACYBP010000161.1 GCA_902772625.1 Oscillospiraceae bacterium | reverse complement strand
TACGGTCTGGACGGCGCGTGGATCCCGAACAAGAGCTTCAACCGCATGAAATCCATCGCCTTCGACGCCATGGTCTTCGACTGCACCTCCGGGGAGATCGACGGCGAATTCCGGATCTTCGAGCACAACACCATCCCCATGCTGGAATACATGCTCCGCTCGATCCGGATCTCCTTCCCCTCCATGCTGAAGCCCGGCTGCCTTCTGGTGGCCCAGCACATGGCCCGCACCCTTCATACCGGCCCCGAGGAGCTTGAAAAAAGGCTTTCCTCCTTCGGCATGACCGCGGCCTTCGACGGAAGAGTCCTGGAATTCTGAGCCGTTTTGATCAAAACGCACCCGGCTCCGGTCCGCAAATGCGGGCCGGAGCCGGTTTTTTCGCGTTCGCGTCCTTCTCCCCCGCCGCGCGGCGGGAAAGGCAGGAGATCACAGGGTCTCGTTTTTGATCGCGTCGATCAGATTGTCCTTTTTGAGCCTGTGGGAGGCATACAGCATGGTGGCGAACACCACGGCGAAGACGCTGCCCGCGGCGATCAGGACGCTTTCCCAGGGAATGAAAAAGCGGATGCTCAGGCTGTTCGTGGTGACCCGCCAGATCAGGAAGGTGGCCGCAAAGGACGCCGGCAGACCCCAGAGAAGGCTTTTCAGGCCGTAAAGCAGGCATTCAAAGCGCATCATCTTCCGGAAGCCCTTCTCCGAAAGGCCGATGGCGCGCATCATGGCGAACTCTCTCCTGCGCAGGAGGATCCCGGTGGAAACGCTGTTGAAGACGTTGGCCACCGCGATCAGCGAGATCAGGATGATAAAGCCGTAGGAGAAGACCTTGACCACGGTGATCAGAAGCCGCGTCGTATCGCGGTGATCGGCAAGGTTGTGGACGGCGAAGGAGACGTCGCCCTCCTCCGCGATCTTCATAAGCTCCTTTTCTATCCTCTGATGATCGGAGGAGAGGAAATCCGCCCGGCGGGAAAGCCCGCCGTCCTCCCCGTCTTCGGGGGAGATTTCCCACACCGCATCCTTCAAGGAGAGGGGATAGATAAGCTCCGGCCGCCCCGGCTCGAAGGCGATGAGCGGGTCGGCGACCACACGCGCCGCCGTGTATTCCCGGAAGGTCGTGACCTCCTCCCGGGAGAAGCGGAGCACCTTGGATTCGTCGAACTCTCCGCCCTCCTGAAGGCGTTCGTATTCCTCCTCCGGGAGGAAACAGTAGAAGCTTTCACCGGTCCGGGCGTCGCTTTCGATCCCGCAATCCACGGTGCCCGGGGGCGGGATCACCTTGTATTCCCGGAGCGTCACCGGCAGCTTTCCGGGATTCACCAGTGAATAGCTGACCCAATGGCTCCCCTCCTCGGTCCGGAAGCGGTTCGCGACCCAGTTGTATAGAAGCCCCCGGGGCGCGTTTTGATCGAAATACGCCTCTTCCTTTTCGCCGAGGGAGCCCAGAAGCTCCCGGAATTCCGCGTCCTCCAGAAAGACGAGTTCGACGCCTTCGGTGACGTCCGTGCTTCTTTTGTTCTCCGCGGTCTCCTGGCCGACGCCGTAATCAGCCGACAGGTCGGCGCGCTGGATCGTCGCTTCGATCAGAACGGATTCTGTATAGGAAACCTTTTTCACTCCCGAAAGCTCCCGGAAGCGCGGAAGCAGCGGAAGGATCTCCCCTTCCCCCTCCTGCGGGGCGAGCACGGTCAGATCGCTGGCCGGTTCTTTTTTGGCCATCCCCACCACCGCATCGGTGAGATACGCGGTGAAGGAGGAGGCCGAGATGAAGAGCACCACGCTCAGAAAAAGCGACAGCACCGTGGCGCGGTAGCGCCTGCGGTTGCGTTTGAAGTTCTTCGAGGCCATAACCCCCTCAAAGCCGAAGAGCTTCCTCGTGAGAGGCGAGGTGCGCACCTCCTTCGCCCGGATCCTGACGTCTGAGGTCGCGCGGATCGCCTCCATGGGCGATACGCGCATGGCGCGCCGCGCCGGGATCCAGGCGGAGAGCAGCGTTGTAAGAAGGCAGACCGCCGCCGCGATCAGGACCGACGGCAGATGGAAGGCCAGACGCATCCTGACCTCGCTCCCCTCCGAAAGCATCCGGGAAAAGATCCCGTCCAGCGACGAAAGGGTGATCCCGATCCCGCCGAGCCCCAGAAGAAGCCCCAGAGGGATCCCTATGGCGGCCAGGAGCCCCGCCTCGTAAAGGACCGAGGAGGCGATCTGCTTTTTCGTGGCGCCCACAGACTTCAGGACGCCGTATTCCCTGGTCCGTTCCGATACCGAAATGGCGAAGGAGTTGTATATCAGGGAGATCGAGCCGAAGGCGATCAGCGCGCAGAGGATCGCGGCAAAGCCGTAAAGCGTCGCGCGCAGTCCGTCCCCCCGGACGCCGCCCTTATACCGAAGCAGCTCGTCGTTGGTGCGGAGCTCTTCTCCCCGGGAAAGGGAACGCATGAGGCCTTCGCTGAAGGCAAAATAGTTCCCGACGCTTTTCGTGCGGAAGAAGGCGCCGAAGCTCCCGTTCCCCGCGCCTCTGGTCAGGGCAAAATAGCCCGGGCACTGAAAGGGCTCCACGAGATGATCAAACCGTTCGTATTTCCCGGTGACCAGATAGGTCTTCGTCACTTTTTCTTCAATGGCTTCGGGATATCCCGTCTCATTTTCGTCGGTGAGGAAGTCGCTTTCCCCGAGCGGAAGACCGTTCGCCCTCCGGCGCCCCACCTCAAGGGTCAGGGTCTCGCCCACCGGGATAGTGATCCCGCCGGCCGATTCCAGGTGGTTGGGAAGCAGGATCTCGTTTTCGTTTTCGGGCATCCGGCCCTCGGTGAGGCGCAGCGAAAGAAGTCCTTCGGGATCCTCCCCCATCGATTTGATCAGAAGATAGGGCTTCCACTCGTTGTCCCCGCCGATCCCGGCCCAGCCGACCTCTTCCCAGAGGGCGATCCCGTCGATCTCTTTTTCCTCCCGGAGACCCTCGGCCTCCTCCCGGGAAAGCACGGGGAAATAGCCGTAGAAGGAGCCGACCGATTCCTCGACGCTCCGGACGAGAAAGCTGAGACCGCTGGCGGCGCCCTCCAGCACGGCGGTAAACAGCGCCATGGACAGCACGATCCCGATCACCGTCACCAGCGTCCGGGTAGGATTCTTCCGGAGGGTGCGGCGCGCGTACCGGTGAAACAGATTCATTTTCCCGCCCCCCGCAGTCTTTCGTCCCGGGCGATCCTGCCGTCCTCGATGGCGAGGATCCGGTCGGCCTGGAGCGCCACGTTTTCGTCATGGGTGATGACGATCAGGGTCTGGCCGTATTTGCGGTTGGAAAGCTTCAGAAGCTCCACGATCTCCTGGCTGTTGCGGGAATCGAGATTGCCGGTGGGCTCGTCGGCGAGCACCACCGCCGGCGCGTTCATCAGGGCGCGTCCGATGGAGACCCGCTGCTGCTGGCCGCCGGAAAGCTGGTTGGGAAGGCTGTGTTCTCTCCCCTCGAGGCCGAGAGTCGCAACAAGCTCCGAAAGGCGCTCCCCGTTGACCTTCCTGCCGTCCATCTGCACCGGAAGGGTGATGTTTTCCACCACGTTCAGCACCGGGATGAGATTATAAAACTGATAGATCAGGCCCACCTGTCTCCTCCGGAAGACGGCGAGCTGCTCCTCGTTCTGGGCGTACACGTCCTCTCCGTTCACGTACACCTTGCCGGAGGTGGGGCGATCCACGCCGCCCAGAACGTGCAGGAGGGTCGATTTGCCCGAGCCGGAGGGCCCGATGACCGCGAGAAATTCCCCCTTCTCCACCGCAAAGGACACGCCGTCCAGGGCGCGCACCTCGTTTTCGCCCGCGCCGTACACCTTGGAAAGATTTTCCACCCGTATGATCTCCACTGGGCTTTCCCCCTTTCGTTTTCTGTCCTCAGTATAGCACGCGAAAGTGACGGCCCGGTGACAGGTTTTCGGGGAAAGAAGGGATCGGAGCCGCGGCGTCCTTCCCCCGCAAAAAGCCCCCGGAGGGACGCCTTTCCGGCGTTTCCCTCCGGGGGTATTTGCGTCTTTTCAGACCACGCTCTTATAGAGCTTGACGGTGAAGCACGCGCCGCCTCCGGGGGCGTTTTCGGCCGTCACCGTTCCGCCCTGGGCCATGACGATCTCCCGGCACAGCGCAAGGCCGATCCCCACGCTTCCGGGGGAGGCGTTCTCTCCCTTGAAAAACCGTTCGAAAAGATGCGGAAGCTCCCTGTCTGAAAAGCCCGGACCGTCGTCTTTCACCGTGATCGCCGCAAAAAGCGGCGAATCCTCGCCCGTCACGCGGATCCTTCCCCCGGGAGGCGTATGCTCCGCGGCGTTGCGGATCAGGTTGGAGATCGCCTCCGCCGTCCAGTTGGGGTCGCAGAGGATCTTTTCCTCCCCCGCCTCCAAAAGGAATTCCTCTCCCCGCAGCTCCATGGCGATCCGGTGAGGCGAGGCGGCTTTTTCCAAAAGCTCCCGGAGGGGGATCTCCTCCGGGCGGAAGACCAGCCTTCCCGCATCGATCTTCGCCAGGGTCAGAAGGCTTTCGGTGAGGAAACGAATCCTCTCCAGGTCGCGTTTCACGTCCCGGAGCAGCCTCCTTCTTTCCTCCTCCGGCGTCTCCCCTTCGGAGAGAAGTGAGAGGGAAAGCCGGATCGAGGTCAGAGGGGTGCGGATCTGGTGAAAAATATC
>CACYBP010000160.1 GCA_902772625.1 Oscillospiraceae bacterium | reverse complement strand
CCCGCGTCTGTCTGACACGCAAAGCCTCTGCTCCGGCTGCAAAACGACGAAAAGAGGGGAAAAGCTCCGCCCTTTTTCGTATAAATCGGAGAATCCGCGCAGAAATGAATAAATATGCAAAAACATGCTTGACAAATGCAAGAGTATGCAGTATAATAGCGCCATCATCTGAAACAGAAATAATCATGGAGGCAATGAAATGAAAAGGGTTCTTGCACTGATTCTGGCGCTGTGCGCCGCGGTTTCGCTCTTTACTCTGGCGTCCTGCTCCGAAAGCGGGGGAAACGACGCCAAGGGGGTCAAGGTCATCAACGTCGCCCTGACCGATGAGGAATACGCCTTCGGCGTGGACAAAAACCAGCCCGAGCTTCTTGAAAGCGCCAACGCCTTCATCAAGAAGATCATGGAAGACGGCACCTTCGAAGAGGTCTGCAATCATTACTTCGGCGACGGCACGCCGGTGCCGGTGACCTCGGCCGCGGAGGACCCTTCCAAGGATCAGCTGGTGGTGGCCACCAACGCGGGCTTCGAGCCCTTTGAGTACACCCAGGGCGACGCCTATCTCGGTATCGACATGGAGATCGCGAAGCTCTTCGCCGATTCACTCGGCAAGGAGCTGGTCATCAACAACATGGATTTTGACGCGGTCTGCCTCTCTGTCGGCCAGAGCAAATGCGACATCGCCATGGCGGGGCTTACCATCAAGCCTGACCGGGAAGAGTACGTCACCTTCACCGATTCCTATTACAAGGCGTCCCAGAAGCTGATCGTCATGAAATCCGACGACAAATTCGATTCCTGCAAGTCCGCCGCGGACGTGGAAGCCATTCTGAAGGGCTTTGATTCCACGGTCAAGATCGGTTACCAGAACGGCACCACCGGACAGTTCTACGTCAAGGGCGACGAGGACTGGGGCTTCGACGGCTTCGCGGTCACCGGCGTGGGCTACAAGAACGGCTCCATGGCCGTGCAGGACATGATCAACGGCAACGTGCAGTACGTCATCATCGACGAAGCGCCGGCCGAATTCATCGCCGCCGCGGTCAACGGCTGATCCGCCGCCGGCAAAACGCCGGAGAAAAAACAAGATAACGCATAAAGGCCGAAAAGGGGCGTCCCGGTGGGAAGCCCCTTTCGGATCGCTTATGACAGAAGAAGAAAACTGAGGGAGGGACGGCCCGCGCCATGAACGGTTTCCTTGAAAGCTTTGAATTCGGCCGGTATATCCTGAAATTTCATAAGGTGTTCGTGGACTACGGCGGCTACAAGAGCGTGCTTCTGGGTCTTCGGAACACGGTGATCATCGCGGTCCTCGGGCTTCTGATCGGGATCGTGATCGGGACCCTGATCGCCACGGTGCGGGTGATCCCGAAGTATAAGCTGTTCCCCCGGATCCTGAACGGCTTCGCAAGCTTCTACGTGGGCTTCTTCCGGGGCACGCCGATGGTGGTGCAGCTCCTGCTTTTCTACTACGTTTTCATGCCTCTCATGGGGCTCCACTATCCGGCGCTCACGGTCTGCGTCGTGGTTTTCGGCATGAATTCCGGCGCCTACGTGTCGGAGATCATGCGCGGGGGCATCGGCTCGGTGGATCCCGGCCAGATGGAAGCCGGGCGCGCGGTGGGACTTTCCTTCGGAAAATCCATGCTGCGCATCGTGATCCCGCAGGCGGTGAAGAACATCCTGCCGACCCTCGGCAACGAATTCATCACCCTGATCAAGGAGACCTCGGTGGCAAGCTTCGTGGGCACCATGGATCTTTACGTGGCCTTCAATTATATCGGCACCAACAATTACGAATTCATGGTGCCCTATCTGGTAATGGCCCTGATCTACATCGTTCTGGTGCTTCTGATCTCCACTCTGGTGCGTCTGATGGAAAGGAGGCTGGCGAGAAGTGATCGAAATCAAGGGGCTCACTAAAAAGTACGGCGACCTTCTGGTTTTGGACGATATCACCGAGACCATCGGCGACGGGGAAAAGGTCGTGATCATCGGGCCCTCCGGCTCGGGCAAGTCGACCCTTCTGCGCTGTCTCAACTGTATGGAGGATCCCACCGCCGGCTCCATCTACTTCGAGGGGCAGGATCTGGCCGACATGCGTGTCAACATCAACCACGCGCGCCGTCACATCGGCATGGTCTTCCAGCAGTTCAATCTCTTCAACAACATGACGGTGCTTCAGAATATCATGCTGGCCCCGGTGACGGTGGCCGCGGAGGACCGCCGCGCCGCGGCGAGAAAGAATTTCGCCATCCGCCTGAAAAACCTCTTCCGGAAGGAAAAGCTTCCCCTCGTTCCTCCCGGCAAGAGCAAGGCCGAGGCCAAAGCCGAGGCGAAAGCGCGCGCCATGGAGCTTCTGGGCCGCATCGGGCTGCAGGAAAAGGCGGACGTCTATCCTTCGACTCTTTCGGGCGGTCAGAAGCAAAGGATCGCCATCGTGCGGGCGCTGGCCATGAACCCGAAGGTGATGCTCTTCGACGAGCCCACCTCGGCTCTCGACCCCGAAATGGTGGGGGAGGTCCTGGATCTGATCAAGCGCCTGGCCGGCATGGGCATGACCATGGTGATCGTCACCCACGAGATGGGCTTTGCCAGGGAGGTCGGCACCCGGATCCTCTTCGTGGACGGCGGGAAGATCATGGAAAGCGCGCCGCCGGAGGAATTCTTCGCTCATCCGAAAAACCCGCGCCTGAAGGATTTTCTCTCCAAGGTCATATCGTAAAACCGGGGCGTCCCGAAGGAGGCATTTCGCAAGAAAGCGCCTCCTTCTGCTTGAGAAGCAGGACGATAGACCGCGCCGTTCAGCAATGATGTAATGACTGAAACAAATCGGGATTTGAGGAGACGAGATTAATGAACAAGATCAGGATGATCGCCGACCGCGAAGCCAATTACATCTATCACATGCTTTCTGTCGCCCGATGCGGCTATGATAATGATTACGGCGCAAAAT
>CACYBP010000159.1 GCA_902772625.1 Oscillospiraceae bacterium | reverse complement strand
TCGGAATTCGATCCCAGCGCCGTGATCTCCAACCTCAAGACCAACGAAAAGCTGGGCGGCACCTTCACCTACCCCGCCTTCTCCATCTGCGATCCCACCTACACCTTCACGGTCTCCCCCTACCAGACCGCGGCGGGCTCGGCCGATATCATGAGCCACGTCTTCGAGGGATATTTCTCCCGCACGCAGGACAGCGATCTTTCCGACGGCATCGCCGAGACCATTCTGAAATCGGTGATCAAAAACCTGCCGATCGCCCTGCGGGAGCCCGCGAATTACGAGGCGCGCGCCAACCTGATGGCCGATTCCTCGGTGGCCTGCTCGGGCATCCCCGAATACGGCAAAGCCTCCACCGGCTGGCCCTGCCACACCATGGAGCACGAGCTTTCGGCCTACTACGACATCACCCACGGCGTGGGCCTTGCCATCCTGACGCCGAGATGGATGCGCTTCATCCTGAAAAAGGATCCCTCCTGCGCCTGGCGCTTCGTGAAATTCGCGAAGAACGTCTGGGGCCTTCAGGGCGAGGATGAGGAAGCCCTGGCCGAAGCGGGCATCGCCTGCCTGGAGGAATTCTTCCGGAAGGCGGGGATCCCGGGCAACCTCACCGCTCTCGGCATCACAAGCGAGCATTTCCGCGCCATGGCCGAGCACGCCAACGTGGATAATTTCCTTTCGGAGGCCTTCGTTCCCCTCACAAACGACGACATCGTGGAGATCTACAAGGCCTGCCTCTGATCCCCCGTCACGCAAAAAGCTCCCGGACCGCGGTCCGGGAGCTTTTCTATCTTGATGCGTGATCGGGTCAGCGCAGCTCGATGCCGAGGGTGTGGGAAAGCTTCCGGAGGATCTTTTCCACGATCTTGTCGATCTCGCCCGCGGTGAATTCGTGATCGTCGGGGGTGAAGACCAGATTGAAGGCCATGCTCTTCTTGCCCTCGCCGATGCCGGCCGAGCGGTACACGTCGAAGAGAGAAACGCGGGTGAGGTATTTCGAGGAGGACGCGATGGCCGAACGCACCTCTTCCGCGGTGGTCTCCTCCGGCGTCACCAGCGCGAGGTCGCGCTTTTCGGTGGGATAGCGCGGCACCGGCCGGTAGACCAGCTCGTCCGTGAGCTTTTCCAGAAGCTTCGCCGCGTCCATTTCCATCACGAACACCGGCTTTTCCACCGCCAGCTCCTCCGCCACCTCGTAGGAAAGCTTGCCGAGATAGCCGACCTCTTCCCCGTCGAGTAAGATCCTTGCGGTCATGCCGGGGTGCAGGAAGGGCTTTTCGGATTTTTCATAGGTGAAGCGGACACCGAAGGCCTTGCCGATCGCCTCGGGGGCGCTCTTCATGGTGAAGAAGGTCTCCCCGTCGCCGAAGGCCGCGGCCGAAAGGGTCAGGCGCTCCTCGGGATAGCTTTCCAGCGGGAGCTTTTCGGCGAGGAAGATATTCGCAAGCTCGAAGAACCGTCCCTCGGTGTTGCCCCGGCGCAGGTTCCGCACCACGGCGTTGACCATGGAGGGAGCCAGGGTGGTGCGCATCAGGGAAAGATCCTCGCTGATGGGGTTTTTGATGCGGATCGCCTTTCTTTCGGGGGCGTCAGGCGCGAAGCGCAACATATCCAGATCCTTCGGCGAGAAGAAGGAATAGAAAATGGATTCGTAGAAGCCGGCCTTGGCCAGGGTGTTTTTCAGCTTCAGGCTCTTCTTCTGCCGGGCGTCGAGACCGCCGGAGGTGACCTGCGCATTGTCCAGGAACCGGGGCTTCAGGTTGTCGTAGCCCCAGGAGCGCACCACCTCTTCGGCGATGTCCTGGGCGTGATCGTCGATATCCTCCCGCCAAGCCGGGATCATGAGCGACAGGGCGTCGCCCGCGATCTTCGGCTCGAAGGAAAGGGCCGAAAGGCTCTTCAGGATCTCCCCGCGCGGCACGTCGACCCCGAGGATCGCGTCGATCTTCTTAAGGCTTACGGTCAGGGGACGGGATTCGATCCGGGAAGGATCGACCGCCGCCCGGGCGGAGGAAGCGGACACGCGTCCGCAGCCGAGCTCCTCCACCAGATGCAGAGCGCGCTTCATGCCGGTCTCGGTGGACCATTCATCCACGCCCTTTTCAAAACGCGCGGAGGAATCGGAATTCTGCCCCAGGGCGCGGGAGGTGCGCCGGACGTTGTCCCGGGCGAATTTCGCCGCCTCGAACACCACGCCCTTCGTGGTATCCTTGATCTCGGAATTGAGGCCGCCCATGATCCCGGCCAGGGCCACCGGGCGGACTCCGTCGCAGATCACGAGGTTTTCGGGGTTCAGGGCGAAGGTCTTTTCATCCAGGGTGACGATCTCTTCCCCGGCCTTCGCGCGCCGCACCACGATCCTTTTCTCCTGAAGATCGGCAAGGTCGAAGGCGTGCATTGGCTGACCGAATTCCTTCAGGACGTAATTGGTGATATCCACCACGTTGGAGATGGCGTTGATGCCCACCAGCTTCAGCCGGCGCTGCATCCACGCGGGGGACGGCCCGATCTTCACGTCGGACACGTAATGGCCCAGATATCTGGGGCAGAGGTCGGGAGCCTCCACCTCCACCCGGAGGTCGATCTCCTCCCCGTTCTCCGTGTAATCGAGCGGGGGCATGCGGAAGGGCTTATCCAGAACGGCGGCCACCTCCCGGGCGATGCCGACGATGCTCTGGCAGTCGGGGCGGTTGGCGGTGACGGCAATGTCGAAGATCGCTTCGTCAAGGCCCACCAGGGGCTTGACATCCTCGCCGGGGACGGCGTCCTCCGGAAGGACCAGAAGCCCGACGTAGCCCGCGCCGGGATAAAGCTCCTCGGAAAGGCCGAGCTCCACGCCGGAGCAGAGCATCCCTTCGGAAACCTCTCCGCGCAGCTTTCCCTTTTTGATGGTCATAAGGCCTTCCACCGTCACGTGATCCCGGGCGGTGGCGTAGACCGTGGCGCCTTCCAGGGCGACGGGGTATTTCCCGCCGGGGCGGACGTTATCGGCGCCGCAGCAGATCTGAAGGACGCCTTTTTCGCCGCAGTCCACCTTGCAGACGCTGATGTGCGTGTCGGGGATCGGCTCGGCCGAAAGCACCTTGCCCACCACCACGCCGCGGATATCCTTGCCAAGCTCGATCAGCTCCTCCACCTCGAACCCGGCGGAAAAGAGTCTTCTTTCCAGCTCCTTCGGGGAGACGTCGATCTCCACGTACTCTCTGAGCCAGCTTAAGGGTGCCAACATATCTCTTTCCTCCTTCCGGTCAGTCGCGGAACTGCGATGCGAAGCGGGTATCCGATTCGAACAGCGCCTTGATGTTGTTGATGCCGTATTTCAGCATGGCGATGCGTTCCACGCCCATGCCGAAGGCAAAGCCCGAATAGACCTCCGGGTCGATGCCGCAGTTTTCCAGAACGTGCCGGTTCACGATCCCGGCGCCGAGCACCTCGATCCAGCCGGTGCCCTTGCAGAGCTTGCAGCCCTTGCCGCCGCAGGCGAAGCAGGACACGTCCACCTCCACCGAAGGCTCGGTGAAGGGGAAGTAGGACGGACGCAGGCGGGTCTTCACGCCCTTGCCGAAGATCTTTTCGGAAAAAGTATCCAGCATTCCCTGCAGATCGCAGACCGAGATGCCCTTGTCCACCACCAGCCCCTCCATCTGGGTGAACATCGGGGAATGGGTGGCGTCGTCGTCCGAGCGGAAGACCTTTCCGGGCGAGAGGATCTTGATGGGGGGCTTTTTCGCCTCCATCACGTGGATCTGTCCCGCCGAGGTCTGGGTGCGCAGAAGGAATTCTTCAGTGAGATAGAAGGTATCCTGCATATCCCGGGCGGGGTGATCCTTCGGGGTATTCAGAGCGGTGAAGTTATAGTAATCGTTTTCGATCTCGCGTCCCTCGTAGATTTCAAAGCCCATCCCGGCGAACACGTCGATCAGGTCGTTGATGACCAGGGTGTCGGGATGCAGGGCCGCAAACTCTGTCTCCCGGGCGGGGAGGGTGACGTCGATATCCTCAGCGGCGTTCTTTTTGAGAAGCTCCATCTTCCGGATCTTCTCGTCGGTCTCCAGGAACCTCTGGGTCGCCCACTCCTTCAGTTCGTTGATGACCTTGCCCACCGCGGGGCGGTCCTCCTTCGGGACGTCCTTGAGGATCTTCATCAGGTCGGCGACCTTGCCCTTGCGGTTGTCCAGGATCTCCTTGCGGAACTCATAGAGGGCCTTGGAGGTCTCGTAGGTCCCGATCTTCTTTTCCACTTCCTCGCGGATCTCCCGGAGCCTTTCCCCCACCGTGAGGTTTTCCTGCGGCGCGGGGAGCTTTTCTTCCGGCGTTGCCATTGTTCTCTTCCTTTCTGCGTTGTTTTTTCTGCGTTGTTTTTTCTGCGTTGGTTTCTTTTCAGCGGGTCTTCTTTTTCCGGCGGACGTCTCCCGCCGCCGGGACGCGTCAAAAAAACGCCCCCGTCCAGAGTCAGGACGGGAGCAGAATTTTCTGCGTTTCCGCGGTACCACCTGAATTCCGGGAGAGCTCCCGGCGCTTTCATGCCGCCTGTAACGGGACGACCCGCGGCGCGCTACCCAGACCCGGAGGCCCTTCCCGCGCCGTGCTCCGGAGCGAAGGCCGCCTTTTCCCTCCGCGTAAGATCGCTTTCAGCCGGGGCGATCCTCTCTTATCCGCGGAGCCCCGGAAAAGGGGCAAACTCCATCCACGCATTTTTCACGATATGAAGAGAGTATACCACGCCTTTCCCGCTTTGTCAAGTCCGGTCAGAGGGCGTAAAGCACCCCGGCGTTGCGCAGCGAGGCGTCCTCCACCCGGTCGTTGACCGAATAGGCGTGCTTTTCAAGATCGGTGCAGACCGCGCTCGTCAGGTCCTCCTCCTGAAGGGCGGTGATGATCATCCCCGCGATATCCTCCACGATCTCCGCCTTACTCGGGGCGAGATCGGGGCCGTTGTCGGTGGTGATGAGGAATTCCAGGGTGTCGGCAAGCTCCGGAAAGCGCGGAAGAGCGCGCATGGCCCGGAAGCTCCACTTGTAATAAGGTCTGTAGACCCGGTTGAGAAGAAACACGGTCTGCATGGTCCGGTCGGTGAATTCAAAGAGCGCGAGCTGCGCCGCCCCCCGTTCGCCGTGGGCCAGGGTGCGGGGATAGTTGTACTGCCCCGCCTGCCCCATCAGCAAAAGATTCGCCGCGAGCTTCTTTTTCCGGACGTCCTCAGGATACCGGGAAAGGCGCGCCCGCCTTTCGCTGACAAGCCCCGGCCCGTCGAAGAACACCTCGCCGTTCACCGCCTCCGCCAGGGCGTATTCGGGCACCCGGAGCCATTCCTCCGCCGTCCGGGGGCCCTCCGGGAAGCCGGTCTTGTCCCGGAAAAAGTCGTCCGCGCGCAATACCCCCCGCCTCGCGCCGCCCACCGGCGCAAGAAGCGGGCGGGAAACGCCCTCGAATTCCTTCGGGAGCTTCGCGTATGCCCTTTCCAGCAAAAAGGCCTCCCGGCGCGAGACCTCCTCCTCCCCCGGAAGCAGAAGCAGGAAGCCCGGTTCGAAATCGTGGTCTTCGGAGATACCGTCGTCAAAGCCGAAGCATTCCGAACC
>CACYBP010000158.1 GCA_902772625.1 Oscillospiraceae bacterium | reverse complement strand
TCACCAAGCTCCCCGAAAACCCCATCGGCGAGGCCTGCCTCAACGAGATCCGCAAGTGGGGCGTGAACACCCGCTTCATCGCCCGCGGCGGCGCGAGACTCGGCATCTACTTCTGCGAAAAGGGCGCCTCCCAGCGCCCGTCCAACGTGGTCTACGACCGTGCGGGAAGCGCCATCGCCACCTCCACCGTCGCCGACTTCGACTGGGACAAGATCTTTGAAGGGGTCGAATGGTTCCACTTCACCGGCATCACCCCGGCTCTGGGCGACAACGTGGCCGAGTCGGTCCTGGCCGCCTGCAAGGCCGCCAAGGCCCGCGGCATCAGGATCTCCTGCGATCTGAACTACCGCAAGAAGCTCTGGACCAAAGAGAAGGCCGGAGAGGTCATGGGCAACCTCATGCAGTACGTGGACCTCCTGATCGCCAACGAGGAGGACTGCTCCGACGTGTTCGGCATCAAGGCCACCGGCACCGATATCGAGACCGGCAAGCTTTCCACCGACGGCTACAAAGAGGTCTGCCATAAGATCGAGGATCGCTTCGGCATCCACAGGATCGCCATCACCCTGCGCGAAAGCATTTCGGCCTCCCAGAACGGCTGGTCGGGCATGCTTTACGCCGACGGAGACTTCTTCTTCTCGGACAAGTACATGATCACTATCGTCGACCGCGTGGGCGGCGGCGACTCCTTCGGGGCCGGCCTGATCCACTCGCTGGCGAACGGCAAGGATCCCCAGTACGCGATCTCCTTCGCGGTGGCGGCCTCCTGCCTGAAGCACACGGTGGAGGGCGACTACAACGTCGCAAGCGAAAAAGAGGTCCTGAATCTGGTCAAGGGCGGCGGCAGCGGCCGCGTCCAGCGCTGACTCAAGAGACATAAGGCGGCGTCCCGGTGACGCCGCCTTTTTCATAACTGTCGGTTTATCCAACACGGGAAAGGGGAAAAACATGAAACTGTATTTTGAAGAAAAAGAAAGGGACGGGACCCGGTTCCTTGCTCTCCGGGACGCCCCGGGGCATCTGTCTTACGGGTATTATTCCAACAACAGCTGGGTGGACGACCAAAGGCTCGTGATCTCCCGGTCGGACGAAGCGAAGGATTTCAGGAACTGCGCGCTGTATCTCGCCGATCTCAAAGAAAGAAGGGTCACCCCGCTTCCCGCGACCGCTAAGGAGCAATCCGAATACGTCGTCTCGGGCGAGCTTCTTTATTATATCCAGAAGGACACGCTCTTTCGTCTCGATCTGGCCACGGGAGAGGAAGAGGAGCTTTTTCGCGAAGAGGGCATGACCTTCCCGCATATGACCCGCGACGGGCGGTATATCGCCTGGGCGGGGAGAGAAGGCGAGCTTTATACCGGGCGCGTTCTGGATCTCTCCACGGGGAAGGCCGAGACCCGCTTCCGCAAACGCTTTGCCGAGCCCTTCCCGGTGGTGAACCACGTCATGATCTCGCCCGCCGATCCCAATCTGGTCTTCTTCTGCCACGAAGGGATCACCTTCTATATTTCCAACCGTCTCTGGCTTTCCGAAAAGGGCAGAGAGCCCCGGGACCTGGCGAAGCAGAAGCTCAATAAGACCGGCGACCTCGGCGACTGCCTGGGGCACGAGTGCTGGGCCCCCGACGGCAAGGGCCTGTGGTTCGTGAAATACATCTGTTCTCCCGAACCGCCGAAGGGGATCGGCTATTTCGATCTCGCGAAGAACGATTGGGAGGTCCGCTACTCGGCCTACAACTACTGGCACGTGTCGGCCTCTCCCGCGGGGAAATATCTCGGCTCGGACACCCAGGACGGGACCTTCAGCGCCGTGTGCCTGGTGGATCTTGAAACCGGGAAAGAGGAAATGCTTCTGAAGACCGAAACCAACTGGACCCACCCCGACCATCCGCATCCGCATTTTTCGCCGAACGACCGGTATATGGCCTTCCAGGATCTGGAGGAAGGGAGGGTCGCCATCGGCGTCATCGACCTTGACGAAAGGAGAAACGCATGATCACAGATTCCTTTGATCCCGCGAAAAGCGCGATCATCAACCCGCCGGTCAAGGAAAACGCGCCGGAGGTCGACGCCGCCGTCATGACCTTTTCCTATGAGATCGAGGAATACGTCCTCAAAAACTATTCCGTGGAAAAGCTCGGCAGCATGAAGGCCGCCACCGGATTCCGGGACGTGTATCTCCTGCGGGACGGGAAACATCGCTTCGCCTTTTTCAAGACCTACGTCGGCGCGCCCGGATGCGTCGGGACGCTGGAGGACACCTTCTCGGTCTTTCGCACGAATAGAATCCTGGCCTTCGGCGGCGCGGGATGTCTTGCCAAAGAGATCGCCCACGGCAAGGTGATGGTGCCCACCGAAGCCTACCGGGACGAGGGGACCTCCTATCATTACGCGCCGCCCTCGGATTACATCACGGTGAAAAACGCCGGGGTCGTGGCGCGGTTTATGGAGGAGAACCGGCTTCCCTACGTGACGGGACGCAACTGGACCACCGACGCCTTCTTCCGGGAAACCAGAGCCAATTTTGAAAAGAGAAAGGCCGAGGGCTGCATTTCAGTGGATATGGAATGCTCAGCCCTGCAGGCGGTATGCGATTTCCGGGGCTTGAAATTCTATACGTTCTTCACCTCGGGCGATCTTCTGGACGCGCCGGAGTGGGACGAACGGCACATGGGCGCCTCTCTGAAGGGGACCCAGCACGACGTGGGACACTTTGATATCGCCCTCGCTCTCGCGCACTATATCGCCGAAAACGACTGAAAAAGAGAGAAAGGAACCTGCGGCCGTGAAATGGTATGAACGAAGCTACCGCCGGCATCTGGCGGACATGCATATCGAAGACTGGGATCCGGAATTCCTCCGGGATTTCTCCCCCGAGGAGTACGTGGAGAACCTGAAGCTTGCGCATATCCAGAGCCCGATGATCTATCTCCAGTCCCACGTGGGTTATTCGTATTTCCCCACCGGAAGCGGCAGGACCCACGGAGCCATGCGGGAGGAGCCTTCGAGGATCGAACGTCTCATCGACCTCTGCCACGGCGCGGGGATGAGCGTGGTGGGCTATTACAGTCTGATCTACAACACCTGGGCGCACGACACGCACCCCGCGTGGCGCATGGTCGACCGGTCCGGAAAATCGGTCCGGGAACGCGTGCCCCATTACCGGTACGGCTTCTGCTGTCCGAATAACTCCGGGTACCGGGCATTCGTGAAGACCCAGATCGACGAGATCGCGTCGCGCTTTACGCTGGAAGGGATCTTCTTCGACATGCTGTTCTGGCCGGATATCTGCGCCTGCCCCGCCTGCCGGGAGCGGTTCCGGAATGAGACCGGGCTCGAGATCCCCGAAAAAGAGGACTGGCAGGACGAAGCATGGCTCCTTTTCCACCGGAAAAGGGCTGAATGGATGGGGGACTTTGCCTCCTTCGCCGCCTCTTACGCCAAAGAAAAGATGCCCGGAATCACGGTGGAGCACAATTTCGCCTCGGCGGTGGCCGGCGACTGGCACGTAAACGAGACCGAATGGGTCAACGACTCCTGCGATTACGCCGGGGGAGACCTGTACGGCGATCTTTACAATCACTCCTTCACCGCGAAATACTATCTGAACGTCACGAAAAACCAGCCCTTTGAATACATGACCGGCCGGTGCGTGGAAAGCCTTGCCAAGCACACCCTGACCAAGTCCGAACGGGCCTTGGGGCTGGAGGTGATGCTCACCGCCGCCCATCACGGCGCAAGCTTCGTCATCGACGCGGTGGATCCCCGGGGCACCATGGACAGGCGCGTCTACGAAAGGATCGGAAAGGTCTTTGAAAGGCAGATGCCCTACGAGCCGCTCTTCTCCCGGGGAGAGCACGTGGAGGACGTCGCGGTGTTCTATTCCTCCCTCGGACGGTACGATCC
>CACYBP010000157.1 GCA_902772625.1 Oscillospiraceae bacterium | reverse complement strand
GTGGCGAAGAGAATGTCCTCGATCCTTCCGAAAATCATGAAGTGGTGAGGAAACAATGAAAAACTACGTGGTGACCGACCCGGGGCGTGAGACCTGGGAAGAAAACCGGGCGTGGCAGGGCTGCCCGACCGTGGCCCGCACCCGGGGCGGCCGGCTCTTCGCCGGATGGTATACCGGCGGGATGTTCGAGCCGTGCATCGATAACTTCAACGTGCTCGTGAAAAGCGACGACGGCGGCCTGACCTGGTCGCACCCGGTGCTTGCGGTCTACCCCGACCGGGAAAAGAGGAACCGGAACATCGATATCCAGCTCTGGATCGACGAAAAGGGACAGCTCTGGATCATGTGGACCCATTCGCCCTATCCGGAGGATGCCAAACCGGCCACCATCCGGACGCCCTTCGCCTGGAATTACCACAAGGAGTTCACCGGGGTGGAGCTTCTCCTTTGCCGCGACCCCGACGCGGACAGGCTGGTTTTCGAGGAGCCGCGCACCGTCACGAAGGGTTTTCTCCGGTGCAAGCCCATCATCCTCCGGGACGGGCGCTATCTCTTCCCGGCCTACGACTGGGAGGTGCCCGACCGGTATATGCTCCGCTTCTCCGACGACGGAGGTGAAACCTTCCGCGACGTGCCCGCCGCGAAAAAACCGGACAACCGGGTCTTTGACGAGACCATGGTCTATGAGACGCGGGAAGGATACCTTCGGCTCCTGGCCCGCACCAACCGCGGGTATTACGCGACCTCGCTTTCCACCGACGGCGGCCGCACCTGGAGCGAGACAGAGGAATATGAAAAGGCCCCCTCCACCCGCTTTTATATCGCCCGGCTCCAAAGCGGGAGACTCGTCTACGTCCGGAATATTTCGGATACCGAACGCACCGGCATGAAGGTGATGCTTTCAGAAGACGACGGGAAGACCTGGGCGGGAAGCCTCGCGCTGGATACGCGCACCGGGGTCTCCTATCCCGATCTTTGCGAGGACGGAAAAGGCAGACTCTATATCGTCCACGACTGCGAGAGGGACAACCGCGTCCGCCTGAATAAAGAGACCTGGCATTCCGACGCGGCCAAGGAGATCCTTCTCTCCTCGCTCACCGAGGAGGAGATCCTCCGGGGCGGGATCGGGGAAGGCTCCTTCCTCTCCCGGGTCATCAGCAAGGCCGGGATCGACACGGTGGAAAAATAATTTATCAAGCAAGAAAAGCGCCGCGTGGGTTCTTCCCGCGCGGCGCATTGCGCATGATATCCCCGTCACTCTCCCGTCCAGAGGCCGAGGGCGGGATTGGAGATATAGAAAAAGCGTTCCCCGCCGGAGGTCTCGTGCCATCCGTCCGAAAGGCGGGCGGGATCGTATTCTTTCACCGCCTCGGTATAGGGGAGATAGCGGTATCCGACCCCCTCGATCTCCTCCCGGGTCATGTTCTCCACGGCGTAGGTCACGGAAAAGCGCCCGTCGGAGGAGCCGTGAATCAGATGCGCCGCCGCCGAAAGATTTGCCCGGAGCTCGGCGTTCTCCTTCACCAGGGCGAGGATCCTTTCCCGCCCCGCGTAGCCGTATTTCCGGATCAGCCGGTCGTTTTCGGCGTCCTCGCCGAATTTTGCGACGCCGGGCGCCAGGATCAGAAGCTTTCCGCCGTCCCTCATCGCCATGCGGGTGCGGTAGATCGCCTTGTTTCCGAGCCACGTGCTCTTGAATTCCCGGGGATCAAGATAGACCACCGCCCGGGAAAAGGGCTCGGAGACGTGGGTCAGGTTCAGCTTCTGACTCAATTTGACCGCCCGCTCGAAATTCGCGCGCTCCCGCCCCGCGTAAAGCCCGTGGATCAGGGTCGCGTCTCCGCGGCTTGTGGTGACGGTGAGAAGATAAGAGAGGGGGAGAGAAGAGAGAAAATGCTCCTCGGCGTAATCGAAGACCTTCCGCACCGGCGAAAAGTCGCGCCCCATCACCCGTTCCAGCCCGTAAAAGGCCCCGAGCATGTGGGAAGAGTTGATCATCCGGCTCCCGCCGCAGCCCACGAAGACGTTTTTGGAGTAATTCGCCATGCCCACCACCTCGTGGGGCACCACCTGTCCGATGGAAAGGATCAGATCGTAGGAGGGATCGAGCAGACGGCGGTTGATCTCCACCGGGATCTCCTCGTCCACCAGACCCTCCGACGCCTCGCGCACGAAATCCCGGGGCACCGAACCGATCATTTCCACGTCGTGCCGCCAGTCGTGGACGATCAGATCGGCGTGGTCGATCTCGCCCTCGAAAAAGGCGGCGCATTCCGC
Organism: Oscillospiraceae bacterium; assembly: GCA_902772625.1. Classification (GTDB taxonomy): domain Bacteria; phylum Bacillota; class Clostridia; order Oscillospirales; family QAMX01; genus RUG11797. Next base: position 358 of record CACYBP010000157.1, on the reverse strand, counting down.
GTCTGTCATCGGCGCGTGGGTGCCCAAGGCCGGCATCACGTGGACCTCCGCCCGTCCCCGCATGTTCCGGAGGATCATGGCGGTGAGTTTCCCGGCTCCCGAATAGAGCCGCGTGTAATCGGGCGGCAGGAGCAAAAGCTTTTTCGGACGGCGGGCCTCCAGTATCGCCTCCACGGCGTCCGAAAGCTCTTCGGGCGAAAGCCCTTTTTCACTTTCCAGGAACATCGTCGCGCCTCCTTCCTTTTCGCCCATTGTAACATGGGCGGAGACAGGTGTCAAACTCGCGTCGGGAAACGAAAAGATATAGAAAAAAACACATAAGTACCTTGACAGAAAAGGAACGGAATGGTACAATAAG
>CACYBP010000156.1 GCA_902772625.1 Oscillospiraceae bacterium | reverse complement strand
TAGCTTTCGGGGGACATGCGTCCGCCGCCGCCCCAGGTCTCGTTGCCCACGCCCCAGAGCCTCACGCCGTAGGGCTCCTTCCGGCCGTTCTTCTCCCGGAGGCGCGCCATGGTGGTGCTTCCCGCCGGGGAATTGCAGTAGTCGATCCAGTCCCGGATCGAAAGCGGCGTGGTGGAGGTGATATTGGCCGCGAAATACGGCACGGCGTTCGCAAGCGCGCAGAGCTCCAGGAATTCGTCTGTGCCTACCTGATTGGGCTCGTACCGGCCGTCGTGGGAGGTCCACCAGTTGATGCGGGTGGGGCGGTCCTCCTGCGGGCCGATCCCGTCGCGCCAGTCGTAGATCTCGGCAAAGCAGCCTCCCGGCCAGCGGATCAGGGGGATCCGGGCCTCCTTCATCCTGTCGACGATCGCCTTGCGGAAGCCGTGGATATTCTCCACGGGGGAATCCTTTCCCACGTAAAGCCCGTCGTAAAACACGCCGCCGATGTGCTCGGCAAAGACGCCGTAGAGACAGGGCGAGATCGTCCCGATCTTTTTCGGCAATACGGCATAGATCCTGTCCACGTTTCATCCTCCGTTTTCCGGGCCAGCGGAGCCCCCGCGGGTCCTTTCTCCGGATCCATTTTACCGCCATCTGCCCGAAATTGCAAGTACTGGCAAGCCTCTTCCTCGCCCGGAACTCCTCCGGGAAACCGAAAACCCGCGCGCAGTGGCTTTTCTGCGCGCGGGCATATTGCCGGATTCAGTCCAGAACGTCTTCGATGGCCGAAAGAAGCTCGCCGTATTCCTCAAAGGCGGGAAGGTCGGGGTTGGCCTTCCGGATGGCGTCGGTGGTGCGGAAGAGAAAGCCCCGCTTTCCGGCGCGGATCATCTCCAGATCGTTGAAGCTGTCGCCCACGGCGACGGTCTCGTATCCGATGGACTGGAACGCCCGTACCGTGGTGAGCTTGGTCTTTTGGGTGCGGAGCCTGTAGCCCGTGATCTCGCCCGCGGGCGAGACCAGAAGGGTGTTGCAGAAGATCGTCGGCCAGCCGAGCTTTTTCATCAGGGGGGAGGCAAACTGCGTAAAGGTGTCGCTCAGGATCACCGCCTGCGTCTTTTCCCGGAGAGCGTCCAGAAAGTCCTTCGCGCCGGGCATGGGATCGATGCCCGCGATGGTCTCCCGGATCTCCCGGAGGCCGAGGTTGTGCTCCTTCAGGATCCCGAGGCGGTATCTCATCAGCTTGTCGTAATCGGGTTCGTCGCGGGTGGTGCGGCGAAGCTCCGGAATGCCGGTCGCCTGTGAAAAGGCGATCCAGATCTCGGGCACGAGAACACCCTCCAGATCCAGAGTGATAATCGTCATAGAAACTCCTTTAGTCAGATCGTAGAAAGAAAGCGCAGACCGGTTTTTCCCGGTCTGCGCTTTTTGCGGCATGTCAGGGGATCGGGTCCCGGCTCCTTACGCCTTGGCTTCGGCCTTGGGAGCGGCCTTCTTGGCCTTGCGACCCTTCTTGTCCTCTTCCTTCTTGGTCTCCTCATAGTTGACCAGTTCGATGACCGCCATCTCCGCGGCATCACCGCGGCGCACGCCGGTGCGGATCACGCGGGTGTATCCGCCGGTGCGTTCGGCATAGAAGGGAGCGATGTCGTTGAACAGCTTGTAAGCGACGTCTTCTTTGGTAATGAAGGAGAAAACCTGGCGCTTGGAAGCAAGCGTGTTGGCTTTTCCGAGAGTGATCATTTTTTCGGCGAGAGGACGAACCTCCTTGGCTCTGGTGACCGTGGTCTCTATCTTGCCGTTTTCAAGCAGATAGGTGACCATCGCGCGCAGCATCGCCATGCGCTGATCGGTCGGCCTGCCGAGCTTGCGGGTTCCGGGCATTTCGAATACCTCCTTATTTCAATCAGCGGGAAATCAGTTTCCCTGTTCTTCTTCTTTCATCAGTGACAAGCCCATGGCGGTGAGTTTGTTGTTGACCTCTTCCAGCGACTTCTTGCCGAGGTTACGGACCTTCATCATGTCCTCTTCGGTCATGTGGATCAGATCTTCCACCGTGTTGATGTTGGCTCTCTTCAGGCAGTTGAAGGAGCGCACCGACAGGTCAAGCTCTTCGATGGTCATGCTCAGGGTTGAGGGCTTGGGCTCCTCGCCTTCGCTGCCTTCGGAAAGCGGTCTCGGCGCCACGTCGCCCGACAGGGCGGCGAAATCCGCCAGGAGATCGATCAGGTGCTTGGCCGACCAGGCCACCGCTTCCTGCGCCGTCAGGGTCTTATCGGTCCAGACCTCCAGCGTGAGCTTGTCGAGGTCCACGTCTTTGCCGACGCGGGTGTTTTCCACGGTGTAATTGACCTTGGTAACAGGGGTGAAGATCGAATCGATGGGAATGAGTCCTATCGGCGCCTGGGCGGGCTTGTTCCGTTCGGCCGGAACGTAGCCGTAGCCGTGCGCGAGGGTCAGCTCCATATTCAGAGCCGCGCCTTCGGACAGGGTCGCGATAAGAAGATCGGGGTTAAGGATCTCAACTTCGCCGTCAGCCTTGATATCGCCCGCTCTGACTTCGCAGGGACCCGTGGCTTCGATCACCAGGGTCTTCGCCGTCGGAGCAAAAAGCCGTGCGCGGATCGCCTTCACGTTCAGGACGATCTCGGTGACGTCCTCTTTGACGCCGGGGATCGTGGTGAACTCATGCTGGACGCCGGCGATCTTGATGGTGGTGATGGCCGTGCCCACGATGGAAGAAAGCAGCACGCGTCTGAGAGAGTTGCCGAGGGTCGTTCCGTAGCCTCTCTGCAGAGGCTCCACCACGAACTTGCCGTAGGAACCGTCGATCTCACTGCTGACACATTCAATAACGGGCTTCTTAATCTCTAACAAATCCTGCACCCTCCTTTATGCGTTATATGAACCGTTCGAAGCGAAATAATCCGGGAAGGATATCACGGAATTACTTCGAATAAAGCTCGACGATGAGGTGCTCTTCGACCGGCAGGTCGATGTCCTCGCGCGCGGGGAGCGTGACGACCTTGCCTTCGCAGGTATCACGGTTCATATCCAACCACTTCGGAATGGGGCGAGTTGCGTTCGCTTCGTTGATATACTTGAACTTCTCGCTGGAGCGGCTCTTCTCGATCAGAGTGATCACGTCGCCCTGCTTCACCAGGAAAGAGGGGATGTTGACCTTCTTGCCGTTGACGGTGAAATGCGCGTGACGGACGAGCTGTCTGGCCTCGGGACGGGACATGGCCAGGCCCAGACGGTACACCACGTTGTCGAGGCGGGTTTCCAGGATACGGAGGAGGTTATCGCCCGTAACGCCCTTCTGCTGCTCCGCCATTTCGAAGTATTTGGCGAACTGGCTCTCCAGAACGCCGTAGTACCGGCGGGTCTTCTGCTTTTCACGCAGCTGGATGCCGTATTCTTTCGCTTTGGTTCTGCCCTGGCCGTGCTGACCGGGCGCGTACTCTCTGCGGGACAGAGCGCACTTGTCCGTGTAGCATCTGTCACCTTTGAGGAAGAGCTTCTGGCCTTCGCGGCGGCACATTCTGCACACGGCTTCGGTATATCTTGCCATATCTTACTTTACACCTCCAAAATAGGTAAAGCCATCGCGGGACATCCGCGTTTTCGGCTTTTTCGATCAGAATCTGATCAGAAAATCACACGCGGCGGCGCTTCGGGGGACGGCAGCCGTTGTGGGGGATCGGGGTCACGTCCTTGATCATGGTGACTTCGAGGCCGGCGGCCTGAAGCGCACGGATCGCGGCTTCTCTTCCCTGTCCGGGACCCTTGACGTACACTTCGACGGTCTTCAGGCCGTGCTCCATGGCGGCCTTGGCAGCCGTCTCGGCAGCGGTCTGAGCGGCAAACGGCGTGCTCTTCTTGGAGCCGCGGAAGCCGAGTCCGCCGGCGGAAGCCCACGAAAGAGCGTTGCCCGCCGTGTCGGTCAGGGTGACGATGGTATTGTTGAAGGACGAGCGGATATGCGCCGCGCCTTTTTCGATATTCTTGCGCTCGCGGCGTCTTCTGGTGACGGTTGCCCCTTTCTTGGGCGTGTTCTTGCCAGCCATTCTTTATGCCCTCCCTTTACTGCTTCTTGTTGGCGATGGTCTTCTTCGGACCCTTGCGGGTGCGCGCGTTGGTTTTCGTGCGCTGGCCGCGGACCGGAAGGCCTCTTCTGTGTCTCTGCCCTCTGTAGGAGCCGATTTCGATGAGTCTTTTGATATCGAGCGCGACGTCGCGTCTGAGGTCGCCTTCCACGGTGTAGCCATGGTCGATGGCTTCACGCAGACGGGAGATCTCGTCGTCGGTCAGGTCCTTGACACGGGTGTCAGGATTCACGTTCGCGGTTTTGAGAATATCGTTGGAGAGTTTTCTGCCGATCCCGTAGATATAGGTCAATCCGATCTCTACGCGCTTTTCACGCGGCAGGTCAACACCGGCTATACGAGCCATTCTTTCTGCACCTCCTGAATTTTATCAGCCTTGCTTCTGCTTATGCCGCGGACCGTTCTTCGGATCCGAGCAGATTACCATAACGACGCCCTTCCGGCGGATCACTTTGCACTTGTCGCAAATGGGTTTGACCGAGGGTCTTACCTTCATTTCAAAGAACCTTCTTTCTTATCAAACTTGGCACTTTGTTATTTGGAACGCCATGTGATTCTGCCCTTGGTGAGATCGTAGGGCGACATTTCAAGCGTCACCCGATCCCCCGGGAGGATCCTGATGAAATTCATCCTGAGCTTGCCGGATATGTGCGCGTGCACCCGGTGCTTATTCTGAAGCTCCACTAAAAACATGGCGTTTGGCAGCGCTTCTATGACGATACCTTCGAGTTCAATTACGTCATCCTTTGCCAAAACGGCTTACCTCCTTCAATCCTGGATCGATTCGCCTTCCCCGACGACGGGGGAGGTCAAGAGTACCGGATCACCTTCCGTGATCAGCACGGTGTGTTCGTAATGCGCGGACAGCTTCCGATCTATCGTCGTAACCGTCCATCCGTCCGATTCCACCCGGACGCCGAAGACGCCCTGGTTGATCATCGGCTCGATCGCGATCGTCATTCCGGCACGAAGCCTGGGACCGTGTCCCGCCTCCCCGAAGTTCGGCACCTCCGGATCCTCGTGAAGATTTGTGCCCACACCGTGGCCCACGAATCTTCTTACCACCGAGAATCCGTTTTCCTCCGCATAGCGCTGGATCGCGTGGGAAATATCGGTCAGCTTCTGCCCTTCTCGCGCAAATTTTATACCTTCATAGAAACTCTGTCTGGTAACGGCGGCGAGCCTTTCCGCGTCGGGGGAAACCCTTCCGCAGGCGAAGGTAGCGGCCGTATCGCCGTGATAGCCCCTCCAGATCGCCCCGACGTCGACCTTGACCAGGTCTCCCTCGCGTAGGATCTTCCTTCCCGGGATCCCGTGGATCACCTCCTGGTTTACCGAAACACAGGCAGCCGCCGGAAATCCGCCGTACCCCAGAAAGGAGGGCTCTGCGTGATAGCTCGCGATGACCTTCCGCACGGCCTCCTCCACCTCGCCGGTGGTGACGCCGGGTCTGATCGTCCTTCCCGCTTCCTCCAGCGCGCGGCCGGCGATGAAGCCGGCTTTGCGCATCAGAAGAATCTCGTAAGGAGATTTCAGGGTGATCATTCGGAAAGTCCCAGAGCGTCGAAGATCTTCTTCGTGACGTCGGGGATATCCCCCGTGCCGTCCACCCGAAGGAGGATCCCCTCCTTCTCGTAATAGGCCTTCACCGGCTCGGTCTGGCGGTGGAACACCTCCAGGCGCGCCCGGACGGTCTCTTCCCTGTCGTCGTCCCTCTGGATCAGAGGGGATCCGCACTTGGAGCAGACGCCGTCCTTCTCGGGCTTATTAAAGAGAAGGTTATAGGACGCACCGCAGTTTTTGCAGAGCCGTCTTCCGGAGATCCTCCGGATGATCGATTCGTCGTCGGTCTCGATGGAGACGACCCGGTCGATCCCGGCGCCCATTTCCTTGAGCGCCTCGGCCTGTCTTACGGTGCGGGGATACCCGTCGAGGATATACCCCTCTTTGCAGTCGGGCTCGGAAAGTCTGGCCTTCAGCATGTCGACGATCAGATCGTCGGGCACCAGCGCGCCGCTTTCCATAAAGCCCCGGGCTTTTTCGCCCAGCTCGGTTCCCTTCTTGAGATGCTCCCGGAGGATGTTGCCCGTGGAGATCGAGGGGATCCCGAGTTTTTCAATCAGTTTCTCCGCCTGCGTGCCCTTGCCCGCACCCGGAGCGCCAACGAGAATCAGTTTCATACGTTCACCCGGCTTAATCCAGGAAGCCCTTGTGGTAGCGCATGACCAGCTGAGCCTCCAGCGAACGGACCGTGTCCAGCGCCACGCCCACCACGATCAGGACCGTGGTGCCGCCCAGGGCGATGCCCCGGAGCGAGGTGGAGAAGATGCTGACCAGGATCGGAAGCACCGCGATGAAGCCCAGGAAGGCCGCGCCGATGATGGTGACCTTTTTCAGAACCTTCGAGATGAAGTCGGCGGTGGGCTTGCCGGGACGGTATCCCGGGATCGAGCCGCCCTGATTCTTCAGGTTGTTCGCCACTTCAACGGGGTTGAACTGGGTGTACGCATAGAAGAACGAGAAGCCGATGATCAGAAGGAAGTAAAGAACGATATAGACCGGGGACGGGGAAGAGAGCCACGATACCAGGGCGTCGCCGAAGCCGGTGTAATTCCCGCCGAAGCCCGTGGGGGTCCTGCCCATAAAGGAGTAGATGATCGTGGGCAGGGACACGATGCTCGAGGCGAAGATCACGGGCATAACGCCGGTCATGTTCACCTTCAGGGGAATGTAGGAGCTCTGGCCGCCGTAGATCTTGCGTCCCACGACGCGCTTGGCGTACTGGGTCGGCAGTCTTCTTTCGGCCTCGGAGACGAAGACGATGAAGATGATGACCGCGAGGAACGCGACCAGCACCGCCGCCAGCACGAAGATGTTCAGGGTGCCCGACGCCACGCTGGAATAGAGGCTGACCACCACCGAGGGAATGCGGGAAATGATACCCACGAACAGGATGATGGAGATGCCGTTGCCGATGCCGTAGGTGGTGATCTGCTCGCCCAGCCACATGATCAGAGCGGAGCCCGCGGCGAACGAGCCGATGATCACGAACGCCTTCCAGACGTTCGGCTCTTCCAGAACGCGCATCACCGTACCGTCGCTCATGTTGAAGCTCATGTTCTGGATGGCGATATAGTAGGCGAGTCCCTGCAGGAGGCCGATCACGACGGTGGTGTACCGGGTGATGGCGGCCTGCTTTTTCCGGCCTTCCTCGCCGCCTTCTTTTACCATGCGCTCCAGGGCCGGGATGGCGATGGTGAGCAGCTGCACGATAATGGAGGCGTTGATGTACGGCGTGATGGACATGGCGAAGAGCGTCATGCTCTGGAACGCGCCGCCGGACATCAGGTTGAGGTATCCGAAGAACTGGTTGTTGGTGGAATCAAAGATCATGCCCACCGCCTCGGCGTTGACGTAGGGGACCGTGATGGTGCCCATGCCGATGCGGACGATCAGGATGATCAGAAGGGTGAAGAGGATCTTTTTACGAAGTTCTTTAATGCTCCAAGCGTTTTTAATCGTCTCAAACATTAAATCACCTCAATTTTCCCTCCGGCTGCTTCTATCTTCGCTTTCGCGGATTCGGAGCAGGCACTGACCTTAACGGTAAGGGGAACGTTGATCTCCCCGTTGCCAAGGAGCTTAATGCCGTCGAACGTCTTCTTGACAAGGCCCTTTTCCTGGAGCTTTTCAATATCCACGACCGTGTTCGCTTCGAAGCCTTCCAGATTGGAAATATTGATGGTTGCGTAAACCGTGGCGAAATTCGCGTTGTTGAAGCCGCGCTTCGGAAGT
>CACYBP010000155.1 GCA_902772625.1 Oscillospiraceae bacterium | reverse complement strand
TCGCCGTCGATGTGCTCGGCGTGGACCGCGAGGGGGAGCGAGAGAAGGACGCAGAGCGCCAGAAGGATCGAAAGAATCTTTTTCATCGTTCAGTCCTCCTTTCAGCCCGCATGATTGGTGCGGCCCCAGGCGCTGGTCATAGCGGCGTCTCCGTTGTGATCCTGCACCGCGTCGGCCACGGCCTGTACGTGGAAAGTGACCTGATCGTAATCAAGGTCGCCCGCTTCGTTGGCAAGCTTTACCACCTTGCCGTTGATGGTCAGGGTGTCGGCGAAGGGGGAGGTGACCTCTCCCGGAGCCAGCACGGAGGCGTAATAGAGGACGGTGCGCTCGCTGGTGGAGGCCTCTTCGTCTACCGTCCAGCCGCTGCCGGTCACGAAATGCAGATCGATCAGCGAAGGATCCAGATCCACGGCCTTGCCGTTTTCATCGGTCCAGTATTTATAGACCGTGACGCGGACGTAGGAGCGGATGTCGCCGGTGTTTTCCACCGAAAGAAGCTCTTCGTAGGTCTTGCCGATCTTGAAATCGCCTTCCTTGAGAATGTCTTTGAACAGGACCCCGTCTTCGCAGGACGCCGTGCCCTCGCGCAGGCCGACGCCGATATCGGAGGTCTCCATGCTGGCGAAATAGTTTTTGTCGACCAGGATCAGCGGGGCCGCAAGCACGCCGCCGATGGTGCCGGCGAGGATCATCCCCGCGGCCACGACAAACAGAACGACCAGCGTGATCGGGGAGCGAAGGATCTTTTTCACGGTTTATCTTCCTCCTTCACTGCTGCCGGTGTCCAGCGTAAGCGACCAGTCGGCGAAGGCCGTACCGTCGGAATCGTACTGAACGGGGGTGGATTCGTAAACCACCGTGACGTTGAAGCTCTGGCCCTCCACGGCGTCCTCGGGGATGTTGCCGATGCCGACGAGAAGCTCTTTGGTGCTCCCGCCCGCCGGAAGGATCTCTTCGTATTCATACCAGCCGTCTTCTCCCTCGGTCCACCCTTCGCCCGAGTAGGTGAGGGGGTAGGCGCTGCCGGAGAAGCCCTTGGCGCGGACGAAGACCGGTTCGGACTTTTCGTCGTTGGTGATCACCAGGTGCTTGATCCAGCGGAACAGATCCGGCTCTTCGATGGTGGTGGTGGTTTTGAGCTTAATGGGGATGGCGCCTTCGGCTTCGGCGGAGGCTGTGAAGTAAGCCACGGCGCTGCCGACGCCGATGGAAAGCACCATCACGGCGGCCAGAACGGCCAGAAGAACGTGTCTCTTTTTCATGCCGTTACGACCTCCTTACTGCTTTTCCCACTGCCAGCCGCTCTCGGCGGAGTAGGTAAAGTGGTTCTGGATCCCGTGTCCCGAGATGATCTTGCGGTTGTAGGTGTTTTCGAAGGAAACCGCGTTCTCTTCACCGACCGTCACCGATTCGATCTCGGCGACGCCGGAGCCCACGAGGTCGAACCGGCCGCCCGAGTAGACCTCGGTGACGGTGACGCGGGACCCCGCGGGGATGCGGTCCAGGGTGGCGGAAAGAGTGCCGGATTGACCCATGTGGATGGTGGCGACGTTGGAATAGACGTTCACGCCGTTTTTCTCGGCCTCCACGCTGAAGACGAAGGTGGCTTCCTCGCCCTCAAAATTCCGGACGGTCTTGTAGATCGTGATCTCGCCGAACCTTTCGGTCTGCACGTATTTCAGAAGCAGCTCCGCGTCGGCGACCCACTCGCCCAGGGAGGTATCCTCGGGGCTGGTGTTGGTGGGCAGAGCGATCAGCAGCGGGGTGAAGGCGTAGGAATACACCGCGCCTTCGGCCAGCGTCGCGCTGCCGTCCTCGTTCCAGAAGCTTTCCAGCTCCCTGCCGTGGGCGATCACGAGATAGAGTCCGAGACCCAGGGGGCTTCCCGCGTCGGAGGAGACGATCTTTTCTCCCAGAGCGCGGCCGGTGACGATGGGGGTTCCCTCGTTCCGGGCGATGGCGGCGGCGTCCTCGGCCACGGTCTGCCACGCCTCGGCGGTCATCTCGCCGTCAAGAGCGAGCGAGCCGTAGGGATCCATCGGCGTGAAATCGTAGGTCACGCCGCCCCCCAGGGCGGTCATCCCGGCGATCTGATAAAGATCGATCACCACGTCGGCGCCTTTGAAGTCTTCCTCGGCAGCCTCGTCGCTGAAATTGTCTGAAGCCGTCACCGTCAGGGAGACCTCGGTGATCTCCTCGGCGCCGACGCCGGCTGCCATCCCCATCAAGAGGGAAAGACAGAGGATGAAGGCAAGGAGTAGGGATGCTCCTTTTCTGCCGTATTCACGCATGGGCGATTCCTCCTTCGCGTAATAACCTTCCCGGAGAAGGCCGGGATCCTGCCGGGTTTACCCGGCTTTTCCGATCCGCCGTCAAAATTCCGAATGCTTCGGCGGATATTTGACTTTATTCTTTTTGGGCTTCCGGGGAGCTTTCTCCCGGGGCTTTTTCACTTTGCGGGGGGTTTCCTCCGGCGTCTCTGCCGCCGGGGCGTTCCCGGCCTCCTCCCGGATCTTTCGGACCATTTCGCGGAGCTCCTCTTCGGAAAGGCGGTTCTTTTTGACCGCGTAGTAGATCACCAGGATCAGAAGGAACAGGAAGAACAGCGGGATGCCCACCGCCGGGATCACCAGATAGTTGGGGATGCGGATGGCGCCGGCCGTGATCACGACCTCGTCCTCCGGGGTCTCGATCCGGTGGCCGCGCACCAGAAGCCGGTGCGTGTTCACCGCGTAGGGGTGACAGGTGACCAGAGTGCAGTAATCCTTGCCCGAAACGATGTTCAGGTTGGACATGTCGCTGGGCTCCACGATGCGGATCTGGTCGATCTCGTAGGTCAGGACCCGGTTCAGGACCGTGACCGTGAAGATATCGCCTTCCACAAGCT
>CACYBP010000154.1 GCA_902772625.1 Oscillospiraceae bacterium | reverse complement strand
TAGATTTCCGATCAGGACCGGGATGCCCGGGACCCAGACGCCGTCTTCGGCGGGATCGGGTTCGTCAAAGCCCTTTTCGGTGAAGTAAGCCACCGCGTCCTTGAAGGACATGGGGTTGGTCTCTTCCTCGTCCGCACCTTCGGGGATGGCGTCAAAGTAGACCGTAAGCTCGCTTTCGGCCAGGGTCTCTTCGTCCTCCACCGTGACCGGAGCGGTCTTTTCTTCTGTGGTGAAGGCCTTCAGCTCTTCGAGAAGAGCGTCGCCGTCGAAGTCCTCATCCTCGGTGTCGAATTCAAAACCGTAGGCTTCGATGGCCTGGCTTGCGGCGGCGTAGTTTTCCGCCTTCTCTTCAGAGGCGGCCGAGCCGATGCCGAAGAGATGCCATCCGTCGCCGAAGAGGCCGTCGTTGGCCCAGTCTGTCGCGGCGAGGCCCACGGTGACCATGGAGATGTAATAGACCAGGAACATGACCGCCGCGAAGATCGGCAGTCCCAGCCAGCGGTTGGTGACGATCCGGTCGATCTTGTCGGAGACGGACATCTGGCCCGCGGCCTTCTTCTTGTAGCTCGATTTGATGATCGAGGCGATGTAGACGTAGCGCTCGTTGGTGATGATGCTTTCGGCGTCGTCGTCCATCTCCTTCTCCACCGCGGCGATGTCCTTTTCCACGTGCTCGCGGGTCTCGGCGGGGAGATTCAGCTTTTCCAGGACCTTGTCGTCGCGCTCGAAGACCTTGACGGCGTACCATCTCTGCTGCTCCTCGGGCATCTCGTGGACCACCGCTTCCTCAATGTGGGCCAGGGCGTGCTCCACCGAGCCGGAGAAGGTGTGCATGGGCACCGTCTTGCCGTTTTTCGCGGCGTCGATGGCGGCCTCGGCCGCCTCCATGACGCCGTCGCCCTTCAGGGCCGAGATCTCCACGATCTTGCAGCCGAGCTGGCGCGAAAGCTCCGGGATATTGATCTTGTCGCCGTTCTTTCTCACCACGTCCATCATGTTGACGGCGATGACCACCGGGATCCCCAGTTCAGTCAGCTGCGTGGTGAGATACAGGTTTCTTTCCAGGTTGGTGCCGTCCACGATGTTCAGGATGGCGTCGGGGCGCTCGCCGATCAGGTAGTTTCTGGCGACGACTTCCTCCAGCGTATAGGGAGAAAGGGAATAGATGCCCGGCAGGTCGGTGATCACGACGCCGTCGTGCTTTTTCAGCTTGCCTTCCTTTTTCTCCACCGTAACGCCGGGCCAGTTGCCGACGAACTGATTGGACCCGGTCAGCGCGTTGAACAGGGTGGTTTTCCCGCTGTTCGGGTTGCCCGCCAGGGCAATTCTCAGATCCATTTTTCTTCTTCCTCTCTTTCACTATTAGCATTTGCTAACGTCAGGGCGATAAAGACGGGGGCTTCGCCCCCTTTCCTCTGCCGCTTACTCGACCTCCACCATCTCGGCGTCGGCTTTGCGGAGCGACAGCTCGTATCCGCGGACCGTAAGCTCCACCGGATCGCCCAGGGGGGCCACCTTGCGGACGAAAACCTCGGTTCCCCGGGTCAGGCCCATGTCCATGATGCGGCGCTTGACAGCGCCTTCGCCGTGAAGCTTGACGACCTTGACGGTCTGGCCGATCTTCACGTCTCTCAGGGTTTTCATGCTTTTTCCTCCTCTACGCTCTATAAAAAATCATATCATGATTTTGCGCGCAAGATCTTCGTTGATGGCCACCCGGGTCTCCTTGACCTTCACGATCATGTTGCCCCCCAGGCGGGAAATCACCGTGACCGATCCCCCGGCCACAAAGCCCAGATCCTCCAAATGTTTTTTGACCTCGGGCGTGCCGCTGATCCGTTTAATGACCAGCTCTTCCCCCGTGTCGCACAAAAGAAGCGGCATCATTTCCGGTCGTTCTCCTCTTCTCTCTCGTTTTCGCGGCGTTTTCGCTTTCTCTCCCCCTCTTCGGCGGGAGAAAGTGATCGGCCGGCAGATTAGTTATCGCTAACCAATGCTTATTATAGTTACCTTTTGCTAACATGTCAAGAGGATTTTTCACCGGTCCTGCGAAAAAATCGCGTTTTCGTCGCTTTCGACAAGGCGGGCTCCGGCCGCTTTCCGGCGGTTGTGCAGGATTTGAACCGGAAGAAGGACCGGATCGGCGCTTTTCCGGGCGGAGCCGGATCGGTCCGCGGCAGGGCGAAAAGGCGGTCGCCGCGGTTCTCCGCGGCGGCCGCCTTTATTTGATTCTTCAGCGAAGAAGGCGCGTTTTCCGGTTTCAGACCGTCCTTCCGGAAAGATACGCGTCCGAAAGGGCCGAGGCCTCGCGCGCGGCGGGGGTGATGAAGTCCGGAAGCTCTTCGGGCCGCTCGCCGAGCGTATAAAGCTCCCGCAGGATTCCCTCTCTGACGCCGGTGAAATCCTCCCGGGAAAGGCCGGTGGCCTCCCGGAGCTTTGCGTTGTCGATCCTCCGGTCGAAAAGCCGGTCGTAACGGAGGAAGAACCGGTCGGTCAGGGTCTTTTCGTAGATCCCGGTATCCACCCACACCGTCTCGATCCCCATCAGCTCGTTATAATACTCCGCCACCTCGCCCCAGGTGGGGTTCTCGTCGGTGCCGAGGGTAAAGGTCTCGCCCAGGGCTTTTTCATTGCCCGCAAGGGCGGCGAACATCTTCCCGATATTGCCGGCCCAGCCAACCCCGGCCGAAAGATCCTTCGCCTCCGCAGGGAGCAGGACCGGCTTTCCCTCTTTTTTGCGCAAAAGAAGCAGGGGCGCCCCGGTGCACACCAGATCCAGCCGGTAGCGGGAAAAGGAGATCAGAGGGCGCACGACGGTGAAGTTTTTCCTCCCGGTAGATCTGAGATAGCGTTCGTTTTTGGTTTTGGGCACGGCGTAAGTCTCGTGCTCCAGAAAGTCCCGGTCGGTCACCACGTCCAGAAGCAGGGGCGAGGTCTCCCGCACCGGCGTTTCCTCGTTGGCGTAGACCCGGTAGGAGGAAAGGAAGATCAGCTGGTCGGTGTTTTCAAGCAGGAGGTCGGCCCTGGCCCGGTAGGCGGCGGGATCGGCGTAGTGGATGAAGTCGACGATCACGTCGTACCGGTTTTCGGCGAAGAGCTTCCGGAGCAGAGCGTCGTCCGCCCTGGCGGTGAAATAGCGCAGCGCGGGCAGGAGCGACGTGCGCTTTTCCAGAAGGATCACGTCCACCGCCCATCCTCTTTTCAGAAGCTCGGACGCGGTGTAGCCGCCGAGGGTGCCTCCCCCGGCGATGAGAAGCGCTTTTTTCCGGTTCATGCTTATTTCTCCTTTTTCTTCCCCATGGATAAACGGCGGCTTTCCTCCAGAAGGGCGGCTGTCTTTTCCCAGTC
>CACYBP010000153.1 GCA_902772625.1 Oscillospiraceae bacterium | reverse complement strand
CTGCGCGCGACGCCTCCCGATTTCCGCACGAACGTCTGCGTCGTGCTGGACGAGGACGTGAAGAGCGCTTCCGACGTCCGCGCGCTGGGGATCGAGACCGGCGATATGATCGCCCTGGAGCCCCGGTTCGCGTACGTGAACGGCTATCTCAAATCGCGCTTCGTGGACGACAAGGCCGCGGCGGCGCTGCTCTTCGCGGCGATCAGGGCTTTGAAGGAGAGCAAAACCGTCCTTCCCCGGAAGGTCTACGCCTACTTCGCCTTCTATGAGGAGATCGGCCACGGCACGACGGTGCTTCCGGAGGACGTGAAGGATATGATCGCCGTGGATATCGCCCCCACCGGCCCCGATCAGAATTCCGACGAGAAAAAGGTCTCGATCTTCGCCAAGGATTCCCGGTTCCCCTATCACTGGGACCTGACGAATGAGATCCGCCGGGCCGCCGTCGACGCGGGGATCGATTACGTGATGGATATCTTCACGCCTCATTACGGCACCGACTGCGACGGAAGCGTGCTCGCGGGATACGATATCCGCCACGCGGCCATCGGCCCCGGCACGGCCAACAGCCACGGCTATGAAAGGACGCACATCCTGGGACTCAAAAACACCCACGATCTGCTTCTCGCCTATATGCTCAGAAGCTGAACGGGAACAATAAGCGGCGCTTCCCTTCGCGGGAAGCGCCGCTTTATATATCTATCGCACTGTGAATTCGGTCCATTCGGCGTGATTATACTGCATGACGTCGTCCGCTTTTTTCATGCCGAGCTTCTCGTAAAAGGGGACGGCCTTTTCGTTTGCGATCAGATACACCGCGATATCCTTTTCTCCGCCCGCGATCCTGTGCGCGGTCTTCATAAGCAGCGTCCCGACGCCCTGCCTTTCATAAGCCCTGTCCACGCCGAGATCGGTGACGTAAAGCCAATAGGCGAAATCCGTCAGGCCGAAAAGCACTCCCACGACGGTTCCGGTTTGATCCCTTGCCACAAGGCTGACGGAAACGTTACGTACGAGCCTTTCGACGCGCTCTTCAAAGCGCTCCTTCGGGTACTGCGACCCCAGATCGGTCCTTTTCAGAAAATCGACGTATTCGCCGGCGGTCAGGCGTTCTTCCCGGATCGTCACGCCGTCGTTGACTCTCACCCCGTCCACGTCCTCACACTCCTTTTCCGTGACCGGGCGGGCCCGGATGAATTCCGGCGCCCCGCTTTTTTCTTTCGTTCAGTATAGCATAGCGATATGGGGTTTTCAAGCGGCGCGCAAATGGGCCGGAGCGGGAGGGGAAAGCCCCTTGCGCGCCTTGCGTCCGGTCAAGACTCCGGGGGGGGAAAAAAACGGCTCGGGGAAAAAAGGCAGCGGCCTGCCTTCCGGCAGGACCGCTGCTGATTTCTGACGCGGGAAAGAGAATCTTATCCTTCTCCCAGAAGCTTCCTCGCCGCCAGCACCAGGAACATGTAGTGGCTGGAGCCGCCGCCCATCACGTATTCCACCTGCTGCCAGAGATAGGGAAATTCGAGGAGCTCGGGGAAATCGGGCCGGATCAGGGCGGTGCCCGATACCACGCCGCCGGGGATATAGGACCAGTCGGCCCGGTTCAGACCGTAGCCCACGACGGCCGACTTCGCCCCGACGCCCGAGGCGAAGGACATGGTGTTTGATCCGGGATGGCATCCCAGAACGAAGTTCAGGGCGTTGAAGATCAGATCCTCCGGGAAGAGCTCCGGGAAGGCCTCGTGCAGGAAGTAATACCGGAAGCCCAGAGACTGGATCCCCCAGCCCGCGCCCCAGATATAGGGCTTGTAGGGGATGCCGTAGGGGGTCTCGGCGCTCTGCGTTTCATAGTCGGCCCGCAATTCCTCCATGGCGGCGCGGAGCGCGGCCGTGAAGCCTTCGTCCTTCAGAACGGGAAGGGCGCGGCAGGCGATCCAGCCGAGCCATCTCGCGTTTTTCACGACGCTTTCCTTTTCAGAGAGGATATAGTCCCGGTATTCTTCTTCTCCGGTGGAAAGAAGGAGCTCGACCGCAGCCTGGAATTTCGCCGCCGCCGCGCGTCCTTCGCCGGGCGTCTTCCGGAAGAGCTCCTTCGCGGCGGCGAGGGCGTCCTTTGCGAGGACGTCGTTGAAGCCCCGCATGGCGCGGGAGGAGGCCGCGAGCTCCGCCGCGGCGGTCAGCTCCCGGAAGGGATTTTCCTCGGTGAAGACCCAGCGGTCGTCGTCGTTCCCGGGGATCCCGTCGGTCATGGCCGCGCTGTCGCCGAGAAGGACGTACTGCCTGAGGTCTCCGCAGATGATCCCGCGGTAAAGCCTGCCCAGAGACTTGTAAGCGCCCACCACCGAAAGAAGGCCGTGCTCGATCTGCTGGAGGATGTCGTTTTTGCCGTCGGGCTGGTGGATCTCGACGGTACGCTTTTCCTGATCGATGGCGGTGGCGTCGTAATCGACGCCGAAGGCTTCGTAGGCCAGAGTGAGGATATAGCATTCGCCGGCCTGGGATTCGATGCGCAGGTCGTAATCGCCCGCGTCGTGCCATCCCCCTCTGTCAAGCCCCGGCACGTGCTCGCCCGGAGCGTATTTCGTCAGGGTGGAGGGCCCCTGGACGTACCCGTCGATGTGGTTGTAATTCACCGGAGCCATGCGCGCGTCGTCCCCGTGGCAGAAATCGTGCCAGACCCGGTATTTCTCGCTGACGCGCATGTGGCACATCTGCACCGGAAGGAAGTATTCCAGGACCGGCTGCCACACGCCGCGGTCGTACACGTCCCGGGCGATGCGGAAGATCCCGGTCTCGCTTCCCCGGTAGCGGATCTTGTAAAGCCCCTCTTTTTTCACCCCGGAGAAGTCAAAGCGCAGGTATCTGTAGCGCAGAAATTTGCCCCATTCCGCAAAGGGAAGCTCGGCAAAAGGCTCTTCTCCGTTTTCACCGACGGCGATCAGAAGGGCGTTTTCCCGCACTTCGTCGCGCTCGTCAAGCTCCGCCACGGCGAATTTGGGCTGGTCGGGGTGATAGCCTACCTGGGAGATCTGCACCGTCGGCGGGGAGAGCCAGCCCGGCTCGGCGTGCGGGGTGACGCGCCAGCGCACGGCGTTCTTCGTGACGCCCGCGGGGATCTCGCTTGCCAGAACGAACCAGCCGTTGTTGTGATTCATCCGCCCGTCGTAAAGCTTCAGAGGTTCACCCTCGGATTCCACGGTGAACCGGAGAAGGGGATCGTCCGGCCGGGAGGTGAAGCGCTTCCCTTCGGCGTAGGGAAGGGACACCACGTCGTCGGCGACGATGGGGTTGTAGCCTCTGAGACCGCCCGAAAGGATCCCGGGATCGGCGCCGTTTTCGGGGGCGGGAAGGCCGAGGCTCCTTTTGTAATTCGGCTCGCGGGCGAGGGTCGGGCCGTTGGGATGGCGGGGGAAGATCCCCTGCTTGCCGTCCATGATCCAGGGCTTGTCAAAGAGATAGCCCGGGAAAAGCTCCAGATTGAAGGAGAGAAGCCCCGCGTATTTTTCGGGCAGAGGCTCCGAAAGATCCACCGTTATCTCGGCCGCGTCGCCGTCTCCTCTGACCGTGACCTGATAGGAAAGGGCGAGATCGGGATAGATCATGGGGTTGAAGCCCTTCAGATGCCGGTCCATATCGGGGAAGGAAAGCGACGTGGTGATGGAATTGGCCGCGGGATCCAGCTTTCGCTCGCCCTGCTTCGGCACCGGCTGCCACTGGCCGGGGGTGGGCTCGAACCGCACGTCGCCGTTGGTGGCGACGCGTTTTCCGTGCATCAGGATGCTGACGCCCGACTGATGGCCTTCGGGGTAGATGTCGTCGAAGGCCATGACGTTGACGCCCCCGTTTTTGAAATACCCCGCTTCGGGATCCAGACGGAGCCCGGTCTTCGCGTTTTCACTCATGAAAATCCTCCTGTATCCTGTAAATCCTTCTTTTTCAATGCCTTTCAGGACTTCACCCGGCGATCCTTTCCAAAAGGATCAGAAAATCGTGGCAGGTCTTCCCGAGATCGAGGGAGCCGTCCGCCGGAAGCGTCCGCTCCTCCATGGTGTCCAGATCGAATACGGTCCCGCGGAAGGCGGCGCCGGCCCCCCGGAGGAGCACCGGAACGGGTTTTCTTTCCCGGAGCGAATAGAGGACCCGGCCATGTGCCTTCTCTCCCTCCCGGATGGGCGCGGGGCAGGTGTTCCGGAGATAAACGAGGCGCACCGTATCCCGATCGAAGCTCTGGGCCTTGATCTGATACCCCGGGACCGGGGAGAGGAAGGGGAGGGCTTTTCGGAAATCCTCTTCGGAGACGCTCTCCGCGGTGAGAGGCGCGTCCTTTTCCAGGGTAAAGGCAAAGGGGATCCCGGTTTCCAGACTCCACTTTTCGATCCGGAGCAGCTTTTCGTATGCCGCGCTTTTCGCCTTGACGCAGAAGCGGTGGCGCCCGTCGGTGGCTTCCCGGTCGGGGCACCAGAGCTCCGGCGGGTAAAGACAGGTCTCTTCGCCGCCCTTCCAGAGCGCTTCGAGCTTCTCTTCGGCCGTTCCGACCCCGATCCGGAGGACGGGGGAGGGAAAGAGCGGCCGCCCCTCCAGCCGGGAAAAGATCTTTCTCACCGCATGATACTGCCCGTATCCCCGGGCCAGCCAGGAGATCGAGCCCGGCGCGCCCGAAAGCAGGGTCATCCAGGCCATGTCACGGCTTAGAAGGGGGAGCAGGGCGAGGATCCGGGGATCCTTGCTCCGCTTTAATTTGAGGGCTTCCCATTCGCCGGTCATGACCGGCCCCGCCGCAGCCGCATAGAGCAGCGTAAGATCGGTTACCGCGGCGTAATCCAGCCACTCCGGCGCGCCGCAGATGTCGGGATAGATGTGAAGCGAAAAGAAATCCGGCCGGATCTCGCGGGTCCAATGGATCGGATCGTGCCCGAGAAGGCCGACGCCGGGATTGCTGAAGGCGACGGGGATCTCCGGAAGAAGCCTCCGCACGTG
>CACYBP010000152.1 GCA_902772625.1 Oscillospiraceae bacterium | reverse complement strand
GTGCCGCTGGGTGATATTGAAAAAGTCCTCCGTCTGCGAAATCCACTCTATAACCGCCACCAACCTCAAATGGAACTCCTTTGAATGATCCGTCGCCAAGCGCTTTCACTTCCAAACCATGATCCTCCAACGCCGTTTTTAGTTCCTCCGGCGTTAACAGTCTGAGCAAGGACGGGTTATCGACAAACTGCGTCAGAAATTCGATACCGGTCTTTTCATTATCTATTATACCACTTTTTACAGGAGAATCAACATGTTTTTGCCCGGAAACGGCTCTTTTTTGGCTCTCTTCCGGTTCCTTTTTGGCTATGGGCTTTGCGGCTTTCCATTCCTCGTACGACTGCCCCATAAACCGCTCGTTTTTATGGATGCACGGGCCTGAAGGAAAACGGCCGGACCGGCCGCACGGGATAAGGCTCTCCGTCTGCGGCGCTCCGGCACGCCGGGGGAGAAGACGGCATAGGATGAAGCGGGAGGTGAGGGTATTTTGGAGACCTTTCTGGCTCTGGCCGCCGCCTTCGGGATCGTGGCGGCGCTATATTATCTCTTCGGGGCGATCTTCCTCCGCTCGGCGGCGGGAAGAGTGACGGTTTTGGTGGAGGCAAGGACCGACCGGGATCTGACGAGCCTTCTGGACGCGTGGATCTCTTCGTTTCTTTCCGGGGCGGAGGTCCTGGTGCTTCCGGAAGACCGGAATAAGACGGGAAAGCTTTTATCCGAGCTTTTTGCGAAAGAGAAATGCGTAAAGGTTGAAAAAAGAGACGGCTTATGATAGAATAGCCTTCGTCGGCAAGGATCGGCGGGGACGTGACCTCCCGTCAACAGATTCTGCGTCCGCAAGGTGTCCGGCGCCTCCGGTCTTACGGGACCGGACGGAACGGGCCGGGTGAAAAGGGAAACAGGTGAAAGACCTGTGCGATCTCGTCGCTGTGAGAAAAGAGTCTCCGCCGTGCCGTGCGCGGCGTCCATTGGGGTTTTTCCCTGAGAAGGAGCGCGGAGGCGATGACGTTCAAGCCAGAAGACCTGCCTTGGGACGGTACTGATGACCACGAGGAATTGGTCGGGTGCGATTGCCATGCCCCCGGTGGATCAGGCTTCCCCGATTCCCGGGAAGCCGGTCTCCTCCTGCCGAACGCTGAAAGAAAGGGATGGTCACACATGAAACAGGGAACCAAGATTGCCCTCGGTATCCTGGCGGTGGTGCTGGTTGCGGCGCTGCTGGTAGGCGCCTACGCGCTGTTCGGGCCCAAGGGGACGGATGGAAAGAAGACTGTTACGATCACTGTGGTCGCGTCGGACGGGGCGAAGACCGAGTACTCGGTAAAGACCGAGGCGGAATTCCTGAAAGGCGCTATGGATGAGGCCGAAGGGCTCACCTACAGCGGAACCGATTCGGACTACGGCATGATGGTCGACACGGTCAACGGCGAACGCGCCGATTACGCGCAGGACGGCGCTTACTGGGCCTTCTACGTGAATGGCGAATACTGCAACTACGGTATTGAAACCCAGCCTGTGGCGGACGGAGATGCTTTCTCGATCGAATACACTCCCGCCGAGTAAACGGGTCGCCCTCGTGGGCATGATGGTGGCGACCTTGGAGGCGGTGAAGTTTTCCCTCTCCTTTCTCGCCAACGTGGAGCTGGTGACGCTGTTTCTGATCCTCTTTGCCCTGTGCTTCGGCCGGGAAACCTACTTCGCGGTGGGGATCTTCGTGGTGATGGAGGGGTTCATTTACGGCTTCGGCATCTGGTGGTTCATGTATCTCTACATATGGCCGTCCCTGGTGACGGTCACGCGGATCTTCCGCAGGAAAGAGAGCATGTGGTTCTGGGTGATGATCTCCACGCTCTACGGCCTGACCTTCGGCTTTTTCTGCTCGGTGCCTTATCTGTTCGTGGGCGGTCTGCGGACGGCGATCTCCTGGTGGATCGCGGGAATCCCCTACGATCTCGTGCACGGGGCCAGCAACGCCGTTCTGGCGGCGGTGCTCTTTTATCCGCTTCGGAAGATCCTCAGATCCATCGCGGAGCGGATCGGTATCGATCCCGCGTAAAAAGCGGCGGACGGAATTCGTCCGCTGCTTTTTTGATGCGCTCGGGAAAAGACCGCCCGCGTGCTCCCGCCGGAGCCGGGAGGAAAGGCGCCGTCCGGGGATCGCGGCGGGGAGGGGAAGACTTGCAAAAAAGAACCGGATATGATATACTGTTACCGTCTTTGTAAGCGCATACAATATCCTGTGTTTTTTCCTCCCCGGATTGGGAAAAAATAGAGGCTTGCATCCTGTGGACAGGTTTGTTATAATATATCATAATTAATTGATGATAAGGCTTCTCCGGATGCGGGGCCTGAAACGCCGCTTTTGCGGCCGAATATGCGATTAGGTGTGATCGAATGAGAAAAATCTGGAGCTCTTTCTTCAACGGAAAGATGCGCCGTCTGGTGCTTATCGCCTTTGACATTCTCTGCTTTGCGGGGATCAACGCCGCTTATTACTGGATCTGCTCGGTGGCGGAGGGCTCTCCCCGGTATAACGACGAAGCGTACATAGTGGACTCCGTCCTGCTTCTGGTGGGGATTTTCGGCTTCCGGCTCGCCCTTCAGGTGAACCAGAACGTATGGCGATACACCAACACGCTGGCATATTTCGTCATGGTGGCCGCGGATGCGTCCGGCGGCCTTGCCGCCATGCTCCTTTCCCGTACGGTGGGGTATTACCACGGGATCTGGCACTTCGTGGTGGTGGCCTCCCTGACCGATCTGACGGCTCTGGTGGCGCGGTTTACCTATCAGGTGATCTATCGCCGCCGCAACGCCATGCAGTCCATTTCCCATCACCGGATCAACGTGGCCATCGTCGGGGCGGGACAGCTCGGCTTCCTTCTTGCCAACGACCTTCTCGGCAATTCGAAATCCAATTACCGCCCCGTATTCTTCATCGACCGCGACGTGGCCAAGATCGGAAGCCGCGTGGCGGGCCTTGAGGTCTTCCGGGAGGATAAGACCGTCCACGAGACCATGAAAAAGTACGACGTGGAGGAGATCTTCGTCGCCCTGACCGACCTGGACAGCGACCGCGCCAGCGCGATCTACGAGTTTTACCGCCCCACCGGCTGCAAGATCAAGATCTACGACACCCCGGTGCGCGAGACCAACGACAGGGGCAAACAAAAGCCCGCTCTCCGTGATTTCCAGATCGAGGACCTGCTTTTCCGCAAGCCTCTGACCATCGACAACCTCGAAGCCCGGTATTATTACACCGGAAAGACCGTTCTGGTCACCGGGGGCGGCGGCTCCATCGGCAGCGAGCTCTGCCGTCAGATCGCCAAGTGCAGCCCGAAAAAGCTTATCATCTTCGATATCTATGAAAACAACGCCTACGATATCCAGCAGGAATTGATCCGCACCTACGGCGAAAAGCTGGATTTCGCGGTGGAGATCGGCTCGGTGCGCGACAGAGGCAGACTCCGCGCCGTGTTCGATTACTACCGGCCGCAGATCGTTTTCCACGCCGCGGCGCACAAGCACGTGCCCCTGATGGAGCACAGCGGGGGAGAGGCCATCAAAAACAACGTCCTCGGCACCTACAACACCGCCGACATGGCCGAGGAATTCGGGGTGGAAAAATTCATCCTGATCTCCACCGACAAGGCCGTCAATCCCACCAACGTCATGGGCGCGTCCAAACGGATGTGCGAGATGATCATCCAGTGCCGCACCGACAGCAAGACCTCCTTCGCGGCGGTGCGCTTCGGAAACGTGCTGGGGTCCAACGGCTCGGTCATTCCGCTGTTCAAGCGTCAGATCGAATCCGGCGGCCCGGTCACCATCACCGACAAGCGCATCATCCGCTACTTCATGACCATCCCGGAGGCAAGCCAGCTGGTGATGCACGCCGGCGCCATGGCCAAAAAGGGCGAGCTGTTCGTCCTGGATATGGGTAAGCCCATCCGGATCTACGACCTCGCGGTGAACATGATCCGGCTTTCGGGGCTGGAGCTCGGGCAGGACATCGAGATCTGTGAGATCGGTCTGCGCCCCGGCGAAAAGCTTTACGAGGAGCTTCTGATCAAGACCGAGGATCTGGAAACCACCGAGAACAAAATGATCTTTGTGGAAAAGGATACGCCGCTTTCCCGCGCCGAGGTGGACCGGAAGATCGAGATCCTGACCGACGCCCTGAAGGAAGCGGGCGACGCAATCGCGTCTCCCCGGATCAAACGGGCCATGGCCCGCGCCGTGCCGACCTTCCACGACCCGAACGAAGTCAACAGCCGCGCGTCCGAGGCGGAGGAGATGCGAAGCTCCGGCGCGGTCACGCCGACCGTGATCAGATCCTCCCGCCGTACCTCGTGAAGGCGCGGACGGTTGATTTGTCTCCGGCACTATCAAGAGAGTTGAAGGTGATCGTACTATGAGAACGTATCAGAACGAGAGGGTGTTTGACCTCAAGGACTTCCTCAAAAAGCTCATTGCCCTGTGGTACTGGCTTGCGGGGGGATTCGTCCTGGGAGCGGTTCTGACGCCGATCCTGCAGTACAGAAATCTGGTGTCCGCCTACCGGAAAGACCTGGAAAGCTTCAATTCCGGCGTCAAGAACGCCGTGGAGCCGACGGTGCCTTCCTTCCCGGTCAAGCACATCTTCATCGGCGGCCTGATCGGGTTCGTGATCGTTTTGCTGGTGATCGGCTTCCTCTATCTCCTGAACAAACGCCTGAAAAGCGTTTCAGAGCTCAATAAACCCGACGACGCACAGCTTCTGGCGTGCTTCCGGCTTTCCAGACCCGGAAAGACCGAGGCCTTCGCCGACAGGCTTCTGAAGATCGAAAAGGCCCGCCCGGTTTCGGAAGAGGAGATGCTGCTTCTGGCAAGGCTTCTCTCCACGGCCAAGAACCGGGGGATCAAGAAGGTGCTTTTCACCGGGGATCTCACCAAACCGCAGAAGGATATCCTCACGGCGGTGACCGACAAGATGAACGGCATGAACGTGGAGACGAAGCTGATCGGCAGTATCCTTTCGGATCCCGCGGCCATCTACGGCATGGAAGCCGGCGTGGGCATGGTGCTCTGCGAAACCGTCGGCAAGAGCACTTATAAAGATCTGGATCTGGAGATCGCCCAGTGCAGAAGAGAAAATACCGAGCTTCTGGGCTTCGTGGTCTTCTGCTGATAACCGAAGAAAAGAAAGCGAAAAAGTCTTCAACGCTTTGTCGCTTTCTTTCTGCTACCTGAAGCGATTTATTGATTACTGATTAAAGAAGGAAATTGTAACATGGCAGTTTGCGATTACCGGTCCGACCCGCGCTTCCGGGGAATTACGCCCTTTGAGAAAAAGGTCTGGCTTTCCAGCCCCACCATGCACGGCGACGAGCAGAAGTGGGTGGACGAAGCCATCCGCACCAACTGGGTCAGCACGGTAGGCGAGAATATCAACGTGACCGAAAAGCTCGTTTCCGAAAGGATCGGCCGGAAATACGCGGTGGGCCTTTCTTCGGGAACGGCCGCGCTGCATCTGGGGATCAAGCTTCTGGCCGAGAGACTTTACGGCGCGCCCCGGGTGGGACACGGCAGTCTGGAGGGGAAAAAGGTCTTCTGCTCCGATATGACCTTCGACGCCACGGTGAACCCGGTGGCTTACGAGGGGGGAGAGGCCGTCTATATCGATACCGAGCCGGATACCTGGAACATGGATCCCGAGGCGCTGGAGAAGGCCTTCGAGCTCTATCCCGAGGTGAGGATTATCGTGATCGCCCATCTTTACGGCGTTCCGGGCAAGATCGACGAGATCCGCGCGGTGGCCGACCGCCACGGCGCCCTGATCCTGGAGGACGCGGCCGAATCCTTCGGCGCCCTTTACAAGGGCCGGGAGACCGGCGTCTTCGGCGACGTCTCAATCATCTCCTTCAACGGCAACAAGATCGTCACCGGTTCCTCGGGCGGCATGCTCCTGACCGACGACGGGGAAGAGGCGAACAAGGCCCGCAAATGGTCGACCCAGAGCCGCGAGGACGCCCCGTGGTACCAGCACGAGGAGGTCGGCTACAACTACCGCATGAGCAACATCATCGCCGGGATCGTGCGCGGGCAGCTTCCCTATCTGGAAGAGCATATCGCCGCCAAAAAGGCGATCTATGAAAGATACCGGGAAAAGCTTTCGGATCTGCCGGTGCGGATGAACCCCTTTGACGAAAGCGCGTCAACTCCCAATTACTGGCTTTCCTGCCTCCTGATCGACGAGGAGGCCATGTGCCCCACCGAGCGGGGGGACAAGACCGCTCTCTTCCTCCCGACGCCGGGAAAGAGCTGCCCGACCGAGATCCTGGAGGCGATCGCCGCCTTCAACGCCGAGGGGCGGCCCATCTGGAAGCCGATGCATATGCAGCCCATCTACCGCATGCACGGCTTCATCACCCGGGAAGGCTCCGGCCGGGGCAGAAGCAACGCCTATATCCGCGAAAACGCCGTGCCCGACGTGGGCGCCGATATCTTCCGGAGAGGGCTCTGCCTGCCCAGCGACAACAAGACCACCATGGAAGAGGTGGACAGGATCGCGGAGATCATCCATCGCTGCTTCCTCTGAAGCCGGAAGGAGATATCGAGATGACACATAAGCCCTTCGGCTTTTACGAAAGATTTTTGAAAAGACCGTTCGACTGCATCCTTGCGGGGCTTGCGCTGGTGGTTTTATCGCCGGTGCTCGGCGTGACGGCGCTTCTGGTCCGGATCAAGCTCGGCCGCCCCGTGATTTTTGCCCAGGACAGACCCGGCCGGAACGAAAAGATCTTCCGGCTTTATAAATTCCGCTCCATGACCGACGGGCGGGACGAAAAGGGAGAGCTTCTTCCCGACGATCTGCGCCTGCCGAAATTCGGAAGGCTTCTCCGGTCCACCTCTCTTGACGAGCTTCCGGAGCTTTTCAATATTTTCCGCGGGGATATGGCCATCGTCGGTCCCCGCCCCCTTCTGACCGAGTATCTGCCCTATTACCGGGGAGACGAGCACAGACGGCACGAGGTGCGGCCGGGACTTACCGGCCTTGCCCAGATCAACGGACGCAACGCCATCGCAAGCTGGGAAGAAAGGTTTGCTTACGATCTGCAATACGTGGACAGGATCACCTTCCTGGGGGACGTGAAGATCCTCTTCGGCACGGTGGTCAAGGTCTTCAAAAGATCGGATATCCAGGTGGGAAGCGAGATCAAAGCGGGCCGCCTTGACGCGGCGAGGGAGAATGCCATTGAAGATCACGATACGACCCTTTGAAAAGCGGGACGTCGCCAAAAAAGTCGAATGGATCAACGATCCGCGCAACAACCGTTTTCTGCACTACGATCTGCCCCTGGAATACGACAAGACCGTCCAATGGCTTGAAAGAAACGCCGGAAGGACCGACCGCGTCGACGACGTGATCGAGGCCGACGGCGTGCCGGTGGGACTGATCGGCCTTCTTTCGATCGACCGGAAAAACGGAAAAGCGGAATTCTATATTTCCATGGGAGAAAACGACTACAAGGGCAGAGGCGTCGCGACCAGGGCTTCCGGCCTGATGCTGGAATACGCCTTCCGTACGCTCCGGCTCCGGAAAGTCTATCTCTATACGGAAAAAGACAATCTTTCCGCCCAGAAGCTCTTCGAGCGCCTGGGCTTCCGGCAGGAGGGACTCCTTCGCTCCGACGTGCTTTCCCGCACGGGCTACGCCGACCGCTACGCCTACGGTCTGACGCTTTTTTCCTGGCTCCGCAAGAGCGACCGCACGCCGCTTTACGAGCTGGAAAGCTTCGAGGGCAACCGCATTTTCATCAAGCGGGAGGATATGATCCCCTATTCCTTCGGCGGGAACAAAGCGAGAAAAGCCGCTCTGTTCTTCCGCGAGATCGACGGCGGAGATTATGACACGGTGGTCACCTACGGCTCGGGACACTCCAATCACTGCCGGGTCGTGGCGAATATGGCCGCCGCGCGGGGGATGAAATGTCTGCTCATCGGCCCGGAGGAATCAAGCGACGAGACCTCCAACAGCCGCCTTTGCCGCCTTTTCGGCGCGGAACAGACCTTCGTTCCGGTGAAGGAGGTCCACGACACCATCGAGAACACGCTCGCCTCCCTCAGAGAGGCGGGGAAAAAGCCCTATTTCATCCCCGGCGGGGGACACGGCGATATCGGCACCGAAGCGTACGTGGAATGCTACGACGAGATCAGAAGCTTTGAGGAGGAAAACCGGGTCTTTTTCGACCGGATCTTCCTGGCGTCCGGCACCGGGACCACCCAGGCCGGACTGGTCGCCGGCATGCTGATGGACGGCGACCGGCGCAGGGTCGAGGGAATCAGCATCGCCCGGCCCAATCCCCGGGGACGCGACGTGATCCGGGAGAGCGTGAAAAGTTATCTCGTCTCCCGCGGCTTCGGGGCGGACGAGGAGGAGATCGACCGCGCCGTGATCTTCCGCGACGGGTATATCGGCGAAGGATACGGAAAAGCCGACCCGGCCGTCGCCGCGTGCGCGAGACGCGCCCTGACCGAGTACGGGATCCCCCTGGATCTGACCTACACCGGCAAAGCTTTTTACGGCATGCGGGAGACCCTCCGCCGGGAAAACGTCCGGGGAGAGACGATCCTTTTCCTGCACACCGGGGGAACGCCGCTGTTCTTCGACGATATGAAGCTCTTCTGACAGTCTGAAAAGAGGTAGGAAACGACCGATGAATATACTGATCCTCAGCGCCGGCACCCGCAACAAGGTGGTCCGTTATTTCCGGGAAGCCCTTCGGGGCAGGGGAAAAGTCGTCGCCACCGATATGAGCCCTCTCGCGCCCGCCGTCTACGAGGCCGACGTGCGGCATATCGTACCCGCGATGAAGGACCCGGGGTATCTCGACGTGATCTACGGGATCTGCCGGGAGGAAAAGATCGACGCGGTCCTGAGCCTGATCGATCCGGAGCTTTCGCTTCTGGCGGAGCACGAAAAGGAATTCGCCTCCCTGGGCGTCCGGGTGATCGGCAGCAGCTTTGCTCTCTGCGAGATGGCCCTGGACAAGTTTTGCATGTACCGGTTCCTTCTGGAAAACGGCTTTCCCGCCGCCCGGTCCTGGATGGACAAAGAAGAGTTTTACCGGGCGCTGGAAAGGGGAGAGGTCTCCTTCCCGGTGTTCGTGAAGCCCGCGCGGGGTTCGGCCTCCATGAGCATCTCCAAGGTTTCCGACCGGGAGACGGTGGAGCTTCTCTTCGCCCATGAGAAAGACCTCATGATCCAGGAGTTCCTGAACGGCCAGGAGATCGGCGCCGACGTCTATATCGACATGCTTTCGGGAAAGGTCACCTCGATCTTCACCAAGAAAAAGCTCAAAATGCGCGCCGGAGAGACCGACAAGGCGGTAAGCTTCCGGGATCCGAAGCTCTTCGAGCTGATCGTTTCCTTCGCCGAAAAGGCGGGCTTCCGCGGCCAGATCGATATCGATATCTTCGACGTGGACGGCCGGTACGTGATCTCTGAAGTCAATCCGCGCTTCGGCGGCGGCTATCCCCACGCCCACGAGGCGGGCTGCGACCACGTGAAGCTGATCCTTGAGAATCTGGAGGGGCGCGAGACCGAAAAGCGGATCGGCGCCTACGAAGACGGGATTTATATGATGAAATACAACGAAATCATGATCAGAAAGGGCGCGACCGAATAAATGAGAAGCGGGTTCAGAAAAAAATGGGACGAGCTCGATCTGAAGATCGAGTCGGCCTACCGCAAACACAGCTACCGGAAAAAGGCAAAGCTCCGCCTGAAGAGGATGCAGGGCGGCTTCCGCTGCGACAGGGAATACAAGGAGATCGTGCTTCCCTTCTGGAAAAAGTACGGCTACAAGCCACAGAAGTTCTGGTATCAGATCTTTTCCGACCGGGAACAGAAGGTCGATCCCCGTTACATCCCCGACGATCTTTATTACGGCGAGCTGATCCCGTATTTCAGCAATTCCCAGTTCCGCCGCTTCGGCGAGGACAAATGCTATCACGACGTGTGGCTGCCGGAGATGAAACGGCCCGAAACCATCGCGAAAAACATCGCCGGCGTCTATTATTCTTCTGAGATGACACCCATCACCCGGGACGAGGCTCTTGACCGGGCGGCGGCTTTTTCCGACGAATTCCTGATCAAGCCCTCCATCGACAGCGGCGAGGGCCGTCTGATCCGCTTCTTCGAGGGCGGAAAGGTCACCCGGGAAGAACTGGACAAGGCCTTCCGGGACATAGGCGCCAATTTCATCGTACAGGCCGCGGTGAAGCAGCACCCGGTGCTTTCCCGCCTGAATCCCTCCTCTCTGAACACCATCCGGGTGGTCTCCTTCTTCTTTGAGGGAGAGGTCACGGTGCTTTCCTGCATCCTGCGCATCGGCGCGGCGGGCTCCAAGGTGGACAACGTCGGCGCGGGCGGCTTTGCCTGCCCCATCAAGCCCGACGGCCGTCTTAACGACCGTGCGGTGAACCGCAAGGCCGAATGGGTGGAGGAGAACGCCACCGGCATCAAATTCCGGGACGTGACCATCCCGCACTTCAGCCGGGTGCTGGAGGACGTGAAAAAGGCTCATAAAAAGCTTGCGCATTTCAAGCTCATCGGATGGGATATCTCGGTGGACACCGAGGGGGATCCCGTCATGATCGAGTTCAATACCTGCCCGGGTTCCAATCAGATCAGCTGCGGCCCCACCTTCGGCGATCTGACCGAGCGGGTGCTGGACGAATACTTTGTGAAGAAAAACCTGAAAAACGCGCAGAACTGATTCTCTGCGCATCACCGGGCGGAGACGTACCGCCCCGTAGGAAAGGAGATCCCTCATGAAAATCGCAATGCTCGGAGCCGGCAACGCCGGATGCGCCGTTTCGGCCGACCTCACTCTCCACGGTCACGAGGTGACCCTCATCAAGACATCCCACGCCATGCACGAGGAGAATTTCGACTTTCTTCTTCAGAACGACGGGAAAATGACCCTGAACGAGTTCGGGGATATCAAGACCACCAACATCCATAAGATCTCCCGCGACGTGAGCCTGATCTCCGAGGCGGAGATCGTCATCATCTATATCCAGACCAATTTCCACGAGCAGCTGATCGAGCGGATCGCCCCCTATCTCAAGGACGACCAGATCCTTCTGATCAACCCGGGCTATCTCTCCACCGCCTATGTGCTGAAGCATATCCCCGACAAGAAGCTGATCGTGGCAGAGGCCGAAAGCTCCTTCATCGACGGGCGCATCATGGAGCCCGGCTACTTCCGCGTGGGCTTCCGCAACGTCCGGAATCCCATCGGCATCTATCCCTCGGCAAGAAAGGCCGAGGCCATTGAAAAGCTCGACAAGCTCGGCGAACGGTTCGTGTATCTGGATTCGGTGGTGGAAGCGGCGCTTCACAATCCGAACGTCATCGTCCACACCGTGGGCTCGGTGATGAGCATCCCGCGCATCGAAAAGTCCAAGGGCGAATTCTGCATGTACCACGAGGCCTATACCCGCGACAATCCCGCCACCTGGCGGATCCTGGAAGCGCTGGACAGCGAGAAGATGGACGTCCTGGAAAAGCTCGGCTTCGCCCGGATCCCCTACGTCGAGGCCTGCAAGTACCGCAATTCCCTGGATGAATCGATCGACGCCAAGGAGGTCTTCCTGGCCTACGCCGAAATGGACACCCGCGCCAAGGGACCCACCAAGGTGGATTCCCGCTATATCTCCGAGGACGTGCCTCAGGGACTGGTGATGCTGGAGGCTCTGGGCAAGGCGCTGGACGTGAAGACGCCCATCGCCTCGGGCCTGATCGACATCGCCGGAGCGGCTCTCGGGCGCGATCTGCGCGCCGAGGGCAGAACGCCTGAAGGGCTCGGTGTGGAAAACATCAGAAAGATCCTGGCCGACTGCAGAAAATAAAGACTACTGCGCTCCGGGCTGGGGGAGGGAAAAAGCCCCCGCCCGGGAAGCGTACTTCGACCGCCCCCCTGAAAGGGCGATGTTTCGGGCGATAATGCGATCGAAGGGAAGGGGAGGGAGAAATCCGCTCCGGACCTTCAGGGAGGAAAGAAACCATGGGCAGGCTTGCGTCGTTTGATCGGCTTTACGCGCTCTCGTTCCCGGATAAGAATACGGCTCCCGGCCGTCTTTCCCTGATGGCCGACGTGCTCTGGGAAAGGCTTTTTCACGGGACCGAGATCCAGGATTATTTCCAGTATGAATTTTATAAGCTCAAGGGGCGCGAGCGCCGCCGCTATATGACCTTTTCTAAGCTTCGCTATACCATGAAGGCCGCCAACGACCCGGCAAAGCGGGCTGTTTTTGATAACAAGGCCCTGTTCAACCGGACCTTTGCGGACTACGTGAACCGGGAATGGCTGGACGCGGAGGACGCCGGGGACGGGGATGCGGCCGACTTCCTCAAAAAGCACCCCTCGTATTTTGCCAAGGCCAAGGCCGGCATGTTCGGAAAGAACGCCGGGAAACGGACCTGGAAGCCTGAAAACGGGGATGAAGCGCTGAAAAAAGAGATCGCCTGGCTCCGGGAAAACGGCTGCATCGCCGAGGAGCTGATCGCCCAGCATCCCGCCCTCGCCCGGTTCAATCCCGACTCGGTCAACACTCTCCGGGTGGTCACGCTCCGCCCCAAAGACGGAGAACCGCGGGTCATGGCCGCGGTGCTGCGCATCGGCCGGAAGGGCAAGACCGCCGACAATTTCCATCATTACGGCATCGCCTCCACCGTGGACGTGGAGACCGGAACGGTCAATTCCCCCGGCATCGACCGGGAATTCAAACGCTATCTCTATCATCCCGACAGCGGGGAGGAGATCATCGGCTTCCGCGTCCCTTCCTGGGACAAGGTGACCGCGCTGGTGAAAAAAGCGGCCCTGGTGGTGCCGGAGGTCCGGTACGTGGGCTGGGACGTGGCGATCGACGACCGGGGCGAGGTGCAGCTGATCGAAGGCAACTACGGCGCCGATCCCGACGTGACCCAGATGCCCTGCCGGGAAGGAAAATGGCCGGCTTTCGAGCCCTTGGTCGAAGAGCTTGCCCGGGGAAAAGCCTGAGCACAGTCCGCTTTTTATTTTCGCAGGGCTACCCAAACGAGCCTTGCCGTACTGCCGCTTTTCAAGGAGGGGAGCCTTAGGTTTGAAGATCACTTTTGTCGGCGACGTCATGTGTGAAGAGCCGCTTTTGCGCGCTTCGCGGCGCGGAAAGACATACGATTTTACCCCGGTATTCAAAGGGATGAAAGCTTTTTTCTCTGAATCGGATCTTGTGGTGGCCAATCTGGAAACTGTGTTCGCCGGGGAAGAAGCCGGGTATACCCGTGCCCTTTATTCTTTCAACACCCCTGACAGCTTCGCCGAGGCCATGAAAGCGAGTGGGGTGGATCTGGTCACGACCGCCACCAATCACGCTCTGGACCGCGGGATCCCGGGACTTGAACGGACTCTGGATCTTTTGGACCGGCTGGGCGTCGGTCACGTCGGAACGGCCCGCACGGCGGAAGAAGCCGAAAAGATCTGTCAGGTGGAAACAGCCGGCAAAAAAATCGGCTTTCTGAATTATACGTATGGGACCAACGTCAACGAAAGCCCTTGTTTTCTTGCAGAAGGTGAGGAATACCGTCTGAATCTCCTTATGCCTCAGAAAAAGCTGCAGGCCACTTACGAAAACGGCTTCCACCGCGTCGTGGGGAAGACAGTCAGACGCCTGCTTTCGCCCAAATCGGTTCTGAAGATCAAGAAGCTTCTCGGGAAAAACGTCGCCAACAAATATTCGGATACACTCTCCCGGGAGGATCTTTCGGATTGGTATACGGAAAAGCTCCACTCCGATCTGGAAAAAGCGAAAAGAGAAAACGATCTCGTGATCGTGTGTCTTCATCTGGGAGGTCAGTTCAACGAGGAACCGGGAGAAGCCGCGCGGTATTTCACGCGCCTCTTTGCCGAAAACGGCGCGGATTTCGTGATCAACACCCATCCGCACGTGGTACAGCGGGCGGAATTTGAGGGGAACGCCTTCACTGCCTACTCGCTGGGGAATTTCAGCATTTCTCCGAGCTCGATCTACGTTCCGAACGAGCTGAAGCCGGAGTACTCCGTCGCCCTGCACTTGGAACTGGGGGAGGGGAAAACCGCCCTGAGCTTTTCGATCCTGAAGATCCTGGAAGGAAGGGATCACGCGATCCGCGTTCTTCCCGCAGACGAGGCGTACGCGCTTTGCCCGGAAGAAGAGAAAAAGGCCTTCCGGGAAGACGTGGCCTTTATCCTCAGGCGATTCACCGGAAAAGAAATCCGGGAGGACGTCCCGGTACAAAGAGAATATCCTTGGGAGGAGTAGACTTTGAAAATTTGTTTCTTTCCGCATTTCAGCTTTTCCAACCGGGACGGGGCGACCCTGTCCATGTACAATATCATCGACGTTCTGACCTCCCGCGGACACCAGGTCGTAGTGGTGCTTCCCAACGAGAACAATCTCGAGGAAAGACTCGGGCATAAGGAGATCAAATTCATCCACGTGCCCATGTACAGCATGCGCATGACCATCGACAGGCTGAACGCCGCCTCCCGCGCCAAATTCCTTTTGAAGTACCTTCATAACCAGCGCTGCGTATCGAAGATCGTTTCGCTTCTCAAGGACGAAAAGATCGACGTGGTGCATATCAACGGCCTGGACAGCTCTGTCGGCGCCAAGGTGGCCCGAAAGCTGGGCGTCCCGGTGGTGTGGCACGTCAGGCAGTTCATGGAGGACGACCTGGGAAAGAAGCTCTTCCGCGAAAAAGAGACCTACGACCTCGCGCGCAGGGCGGAGGCGGTCGTCGGCATCTCGAAGGACGTCGCGGCGAAATTCGAAAAGGTCTTCGGCCGGCCGGTGAGGCTGGTCTACAACGGGATCCCCCGGGCAAAATACGAGCTCCGGGATCACGAGATCCTGAAAGAAAAGCCGGCCAAGCTCTTGCTGGCGGGTCGGATCTCGCTCCAGAAGGGGCAGATGGTCGCCATCAAGGCGGTGGAGCTCCTGAAGAACGAAGGGGAGGTCGACTGCCGTCTGACTCTGATCGGACAGGGGGAGACCAAAGAATATCTGGCCGGGGTGGAAAGCTACATCCGGGATCACGGTCTTTCGGATCACGTGACGGTCCTCGGACACAGCGACGATCTTCTCTCGCTTCGCGGGGAACACGATATCGGCCTGACCTGCTCGCAGAAGGAGGCCTTCGGCCGCGTCACGGTGGAGAATATGATGGCCGGGATGCTGGCCATCGGCGCCGCGAGCGGCGGCACCCCGGAGATCATCACCGACGGGACCGACGGTTATCTTTACAAGGTCGACGATCCGGAGGATCTGGCGAGGGTCATCAAAAAAGCCGTCAAGGACCCGGAGACCTCCCGCGCCGTCGCGAAGAGAGGCTATCAGAGATCTCTGGACGTCTTCTCCATCGAACGCGTGGTGGACGAGGTGGAGTCGATCTATCGGGAGGTCGTCTGAGAAGAGATCCCCCTTTCCGGCCGGATCCGGAAAACGACCGGCAGCAGTTTTTTCCAAAGGAGAGCATATGGAGATCTTCTGCGTCGTATTTGCGTTATCCATGGCGCTGTTCTTCTACGCCGCAACGAAAAAGATATACAATCCGGGGACGATCTTTCTGGGCTTCTGGTCCGTGAGCCTGCTGCTTTCGGCCCTGAGGCTTGACAACGCCTCTGAGGTCGGACAGGAGGCCTATATCTATATCCTTCTGGGACTCGTCTTCTTTGCCCTCGGTGCGTTCGCCTATTATACGCTCGACAAAAAGCCGGTGCTCCGGGAGGAGTACCGTCTGGAGATATCCGATTACCGGCTGATAGAGATCGCCTGCGTCCTGGTGATCCTCTATTCTCTTTACCGCGTCGCTCTCGTCGTCACCTTCCTTTCACAGGGGTATTCGGTCTGGGAGGTCCGCGTCATGCACGGCATCGCCGGAGAATCCGGAGCAGACACCCTGAAGGGCGGGACGGTCAGCCAGCTTCTGCACGATCTCATCGTGGCGCCGTGCGTCTATCTGATCGCGCCGGTGTTCGCGGTGGATATCATCGCGGGGAAGAGAAACAGACGCTTCGCGATCCTCGCGATCCTCGCGATCACGCTCTATTCTATGGGAAGCATTTCCCGATCGGTCTGGGTATTCCTGATCCTCTACCTCGG
>CACYBP010000151.1 GCA_902772625.1 Oscillospiraceae bacterium | reverse complement strand
CGGGACAAGGAGGGAAAGGGGCTTTTCGCCCGCTTTTCCCCGCCGACCCTTTCCTTCCGGGTGATGGCCTGCTCTCCCGCGCCGCTTCTTTCCGGCCGGTCCTTCGAGCTTTATTACCGGTACACCGCCTTTCTGGAGGGCAGCGGGCTGAAGGATTTCACCGGAAATCTCTTCAAAGCCGCGGAGAATATCCTGCGTGAACGGGCGGGGATGCGCGGAAGACTCCGGGTCGAGCTTCCGGAGGGGTTCCCCGCTTTTCTGGCCGAAGCGCTCGCCGAAAAGAAAAAGCCCGTCCCGCTCTCTCTGGACGTCGGGAGGGCGGTGGCGCTGGAAAAGGACTCCTGGACCAACACCGACCGCCTGATCGCCGCCGCGGGGACCGTGCCCGGGGAGGAGCCTTTCCCGGAGCCTCTCGTCCCCGAGGCGCCGGAAGCTTCCCTTCCCGCGTCGCTTTCCCCCGGGACGGCGGAACCGGAGGCGGCTTTCTTTCCTGACGCCGGGGAAGGCGGCGGAAACGCCTTTCTCTCCTCTCTGGATGAGAAGGAAACCGGCTTTCTCGCCCTGCTTCTCAAGGGCGCGGACGAAGCGGCGCAGAACGAATTTGCCCGGGCGCGCTTCACCATGCCCGATCTTCTCATCGAATCGATCAACGAAAAGGCCCTGGACGCCGCGGGCGACGTCCTCATCGAAAACGGCGGGATCATCCCGGAATACCGCTCTCTTCTGGAGGGATTCCCGGAGGATGCCGCCGAAGAAAGGGAGTTTTGATTTATGCCTGAAACCAGAACCGTTCCCCGCCGCATCTCCGCCCTGCTTCTGAACTCGCTTGCGGGCGGCGTGGTGCCCCGCGCGGGGCTTGAATACATCGCCATCGGCCGGACCGACGAGATCAACGCCATCCTTTCGGACTTCCGCGATCTGGAGGAGGGAGGCGCCTCCTTCCGGTTCCTGATCGGCCGGTACGGCAGCGGCAAGAGTTTTCTTCTGCGCCTGATCCGGAGCCACGGACTCGACCGGGGCTTTCTCGCCTGCGACGCCGATCTCTCCCCCGAGCGGCGGCTGGTGGGCTCCAAGGGGCAGGGTCTTGCCACCTACCGGGAGCTGATGCGCAATCTCTCCTCCCGCTCCTCGCCCGACGGCGGGGCGCTTTCTCCCCTGCTTTCCCGCTGGATCACGTCTCTACAGGCCGCGGCCGCTCAGGAAGGAGCCGATCCCTCTTCACCGGGCTTTTCCCTTGCGGTGGAAAGAAAGATCCGGGAGGCCTGCCAGAATTTTGACACCCACGTGCACGGGTTTGATTTTTCCACCGCCGTGGTCACCTTCTACCGCGGCTTTGCCGAGGGCGACGAGGCGAAGAAAAACGCCGCTCTGAAATGGTTCCGGGGCGAATACGCCACCAAGACCGAAGCGAAGCGCGAGCTTCCGGTATCCGATATCCCCGACGACGAATCCTGGACCGATTACCTGAAGCTTGCGGGCGCTCTGGCGCGGGCCGCGGGCTACAAGGGGCTTCTGGTCTTCATCGACGAGGCGGTGAATCTCTACAAGATCACCCAGACGGTCTCCCGGGAACAGAATTACGAGAAGCTTCTCAATCTCTATAACGACGCCATGCAGGGAAGATTGACCGGCATGGGGATCTACGTGGGCGGCACGCCGCAGTTTCTGGAGGACACGCGCCGGGGTCTCTTCTCCTACGAGGCGCTGCGCTCCCGCCTGGCGGCCAACCGGTTCGCCGAGGGCGAGCTGAAGGATTTTTCCACCCCGGTCATCCGCCTGTCGCGCCTGACCAACGAGGAGATCTACGCCCTGATCCGCCGGATCCAGAGCATCCACGCCTCCCATTACGAATGGACCCCGCCGGTGAGCGAAGGCGAGCTTGCCGCCTTTATGCAGGACATGGCCTCCCGCATCGGCGCCGACACCCTTCTGACTCCCCGGGAGATCCTCAGGGATTTCATCGGCCTTCTCAACGTCCTCCGGCAGAATCCGGGGACAAGCTTCGGAGATCTGGTCAAAACCGCCGCTTTCGCCCCGGCCGACAAGGATCCCGAAGAGGACGATTTTACCGAATTCACCGTGTAAGGAGGCTTTCCCATGCCGGACGAGCGCTCTCTGAACCCCTTTTACCGCCTCTCCCCCTTCATCCGGGAGTATATCTACAACCACAACTGGCAGACCCTCCGCCCGGTGCAGGCCGCGGCCTGTCAGGTGCTTTTCGACACCGATTATCACCTGCTCCTGGCCTCCGGCACCGCCTCCGGAAAGACCGAGGCCGCCTTTTTCCCCATCCTTTCGGATCTCTATGAAAACCCGCCGGCCACCGTCGGCGCGCTCTATATCGCCCCGCTCAAGGCCCTAATCAACGACCAGTTTGAAAGGCTCGGCGAGCTCTGCGAGGAAAGCGGCATCCCGGTCTTCCACTGGCACGGGGACGTGTCCCAGTCGGAAAAGGACCGTCTGGTGAAAAGCCCCGCGGGGATCCTGCAGATCACGCCCGAATCGCTTCAGGCCCTGATCCTCCGGCGGCACAACCTTCTGGTACCTCTCTTCGCGGATCTCCGCTACGTCGTGGTGGACGAGATGCACGCCTTCATGAGAAACGACCGCGGGCTTCAGGTCCTGGCCCTGATCGAGCAGCTGGAGCGCCTTTCGGGCTCCCATCCGCGCCGGATCGGCCTTTCGGCCACCGTGGGTGACGTGGACGCCGCCTGCGCCTGGCTTTCGGCGGGCTCCGACCGGGAAACCGCCGCGCCCGAGCTTCCGCCCCAGAGCGCGGTATGGCGGCTTTCCATGGAGCATTTCACCATCGATCAGCCCCTCACCGAGCACGCCGCCGAGGCCGAGACCGAGGCGCCCCGGGGCGCCGACGCCGGGTATTCTTACATCTTCGAGCGCTGCACCGAGCGGCGCGGCGCCTCAAAAAGCCTGATCTTCGCGGGCAGCCGTGAGGAAGCCGAGGTGGTCTGCGCCACCCTCCGGCAGTATTCCGAGGCCAAAAAGATCCCCGACCGCTTTCTGATCCACCACGGCAATCTCTCCACCGCCATCCGGGAGGACGCCGAGGCGCGCATGAAGGACGAGACCGCCCCCTGCCATACCGTCACCACCGCGACCCTCGAGCTCGGGATCGACATCGGCAAGCTGGAGCGGGCGTTCCAGCTGGATTCTCCCGCCACGGTGTCCTCTTTCCTGCAGCGCATGGGCCGCACCGGGAGGAGAGGCCTTCCCCCGGAGATGCGTTTCGTGTTCCGGGAGGAGCCGCCCGAGGACCGTGCGCCGCTGCCCCAGCTTTTCCCCTGGAAGCTTTTGCAGGGAATCGCCATCGTGGCGCTCTACGCCGAGGACCGGTTCGTGGAGCCGCCGCGGAAGGTCTCCTATCCCTTCTCCCTGCTTTATCACCAGACCCTGTCGATCCTCTCTTACTCCGGGGAGCTTCTGCCCTCCGAGCTTGCGCGGAAGGTGCTTTCCCTCGCGGTCTTCCGCGAGGTGAGTCAGGAGGACTACAAGCTCTTCCTGCGGCATCTGATCGGCCTGGGTCATATTGAGGTCACCGCCGAACGGGGGCTGATCGTGGGAATCAAGGCCGAAAAGATCGTGAACAATTATAAATTCTTCGCGACTTTTCAGGAAAGCGAAGAATTCTCGGTGCATTCCGGATCTGAAGAGCTCGGCACCGTGGTGTCGCCGCCCCCGGTGGGCGAACGGCTTGCCATCGCGGGCCGCGTCTGGGACATCAAGGATATCGACATCCGCAAAAAGCAGGTGTTCGTCACCCCGGTCAAGGGGGTCGTGCCGGCCTTTTTCGGGCTGTGCCCCGGGGACATCCACACGCGCGTGCTCGAAAAGATGCGGGAGGTGCTGATCTCCGAAAAGGATTACCCCTATCTGCGCCCCAGCGCCCGAAACCGCCTTTCCGAGGCGAGGAAATTCGCCGCGGCCGCCCGTCTCGGCGAAGCGAGGCTGGTGCCGCTCGGCGGGGACGCGTGGTGCCTTTTCCCGTGGCTTGGCACCTACGCCTTCATGGCCTGCGAAAGGATCCTGAAAATAAAGCTCGGAGCCGACTGCAAGGCGGTCGAAAGCTCCAAGCCCTATTTTATCCAGTTCAAATCCAAAAAAAGCTACGACGAGCTGGTGCTGCTTCTCCGGGACGCCGG
>CACYBP010000150.1 GCA_902772625.1 Oscillospiraceae bacterium | reverse complement strand
CGAATGGTACCGCACGGCGGACCTGCCCTGGGCCGACGGGACGCCTCACTTTCCGGACATGGGCCGCACCGCCGGGGCGATGAAGGCCGAGGGCGTGCGTCCCGGTCTGTGGTTCCGGCCGCTTCTGACCAGTAACGCCGTTCCGAAGGAATGGCTTCTGCAGACGGGACGCCAAAACGGACTCGTGCTCGATCCGAGCTTGCCGGAGGTCCTGGAGGAGATCAAGCGCTATATGAAACGCTTCCGGGACTGGGGCTTCGAGCTTTGCAAGCACGATTTCACCAGCTACGATATCCTCGGCCGCTACGGCTTTTCCTGCGGCCTGAACCTCACTGAGGGAGGCTGGCATTTTCATGACCGCACGCGCACCACGGCCGAAACCGTGCTTTCCCTGTACCGCGCCATCCGGGAAGGGGCGGGGGATATGCTGATCATCGGATGCAACACCTTTTCGCATCTTGCGGCGGGAGTTTTTGAGATCCAGCGCACCGGCGACGACACCAGCGGCCGCCAGTGGGAACGAACGCGCCGGATGGGACCGAATACCCTGGCCTTCCGCATGCCGCAGCACGGCGCTTTTTACGCGGCCGACGCCGACTGCGTGGGGATCACGGATCAGGTCCCCTGGGCGCTCAACCGCGAGTGGCTGGACCTTCTGGCACACAGCGGCACGGTGACCCTCGTTTCCGCCGATCCGAAGGCTCTCGGCAGGGAACAGGAGGAGGCTGTTAAGACGGCCTTCCGCGCCGCGTCGACGCCGCGGGGGGTATCCCGCCCCTTGGATTGGCTTCTCACCCCGGCGCCGACCCGCTGGCGGGAGGCAGACGGCACGGTCAAGGAATACGACTGGACCGACGAAGAGAAGCTTGAAAGCATGGAAGGCATGCTTTACGAGGAGATCTGAGAATAGACGGTTCCTCAAGGTCCCGGAGATTTCGCCGGGCCTTTCCGGGCCGGATCGATTTGTCGCCTGACGGGCGACCGGTCCGGCTCCTTTTTGTGATACGATGCTCCCGGATCAAAAAAAGGGAGGATCGTATATGCGAAAAGAAGAAACGGA
Source organism: Oscillospiraceae bacterium (assembly GCA_902772625.1). GTDB lineage: Bacteria > Bacillota > Clostridia > Oscillospirales > QAMX01 > RUG11797. The sequence continues at coordinate 3,719 of CACYBP010000150.1, read as the reverse complement.
AAGCCTTGCGAACCGGATCGCGGAGGAGCTTTGCACGCTTCCGGAGGGGAGCGAGACCACCTCCGGAAGGCTGCTCAGGAAATACGGGGGAATGAAAGAAGAGCTTTCCGAAGAGGAGATGCTTGCCTTTCACGAGGCGCTTTTCCGCGCGGCCCGGGAAAAGGGTCTCGTCCTGGACACGTCGAGGCATGAGTTACGGCTGGAGGGGCTTCCCTGGAATCTCGATTTTGCCGTGAGACGATCCGAAAGCGGGAAGAAAGAAGCGTTTCGATCAAAAAAACCGGGCGTTTATTGACTCCGGGCTTTCACCGTGCTATGATGGAAAAAACGGAAATCAGATAGAGCCGGAGACAAAAGCCCGGCGGAAAGGAAACGGCCATGCTGAAAGACGATCTTGCTTTTCTGACCGGACGCGCCCTGTGGGAGACCGAAAACCTCATGGCCTCTGTTCCGGACGACCTTTGGGATAAACGCTACGACGGCATCCCGACGTGGAAATATCTTTATCATATGCTCTATTCCATGGACAGATGGTATATCAACCCGTGGGATCCGGGATACCGGGATCCCGCTTTTCACCGGCAGGGGCTGAACGACCTGAATATCGTTCCGTCCGAAGGGGAGACCCTGTCCCGGGAAGAGCTGAAGGGCTATTTCAGGTCGATCCGGGAAAAGATCGAGACCTATCTTGACGGCCTGACCGACGGTATGCTCGGGGAATGCCCCGAGGGATCCGACCTGAGCCGGATGCGCCTGATCGCGGGACAGCTTCGTCACTGGCACCGGCACATGGGGATCGTCTACGGCTTCCTGATCCGGGATACCGGGAAATGGCCCTACGTCCTCAACATGCGGGGCGAGGTTCCGGACGGGCCGATGCCGCATTATTATGATTGAAGAGTCCGGGAAAACAGGCGGCGGGCCGGGAGAAAAGGACCCTGCCGGAGGAGTGAAAAGACGGTGGAAAGGGCAGAAAAAAAGGCCTGGGAAGAGCTTTCCCGGGAGGAAAAGAACCGGGAGCTTTTTCTGAGACAGAAGGCGCTTCTCGCGCTCTTTCTGAAAAACGGGGCGATCACCAAAGCGCAGCACGATAAAAGCCTTCGCGATCTTTCTGAGAAAACGGGGTATCGCTGAAACGCGGCCGGCCTTCCCGGGATAAGAGGGACGGCGGTGAAAGGGAGGAATCGATATGACTGTGACCGAAGCCAAAAGGATCATCAGAAACTATTACAGGATCACGACTCCGTCTTCCGAGGAGAGCTTTCTCTATACGGAAGCGCTCTCTTTCCTGATCGAAGAGACCCGGGATCCCAAAGCGATGGTCGAGCTGGGCGGATACTATTACGGGGAGAGGGAATTCGATCTTGCCCTGAAATACTACGAAATGGCGGCGGAAAGCGGCGATCTCAGCGCCATCTCCGATCTCGGATATATCTGGTACTACGGCCGCACGGGCGAGGTCGATTACGAAAAGGCCTTTTCGTATTTTGACAAGGCCCGGAAGCTGGGCGATATCCGGGCGGCCTACAAGATCGCGGACATGTATAAAAACGGCTATTTCGTCGAAAAGGACTACGAAAAATACAAGGCGATCGTGGAGGAGCTTTATCCGAAGGTCAAAAACGCCCAAAGGCCGGACGCTCCTCTGCCCGAGATCTATACAAGGCTTGCGAAGATCAGGTCGGGGGAAGGAAAGACGGAGGAAGCCCTTGCGCTTTACGATGAGGCGAAGGATTTCCTGGCGCAAAGGATCCGGTTCGATCCCTTCTTCGGAGACCTGAATATCATGAAATGGATGATCGGGGATATTTACAAGCTCAGGGAATTTGACGAAAAAAACGTGTGGCTCTACGATCTCTACTATCTCCTGGAAAAGCCGGTCACGGTCCGCTTCAAATTCGAGGAGGATACCCACGAGGTGGAGGCCGTGGAGGAAGAGGGAGGCCTTGCGATCCGGTTTGACGGCGCGTGGTACCGGACGGTGGACGATTTCTTCCGGAAGGCCGGGCTGGACGGCGGATTCCTGACGCTTCTCTATGAAGAACTATACGATTTCGAGGTGATATGATGGAGCTTATCAAAGGCGCGGACACGCCTTATGAGGCATATGAAAACCTCCTTCTGGAGCGCGATCAGATCTCCAGGGAGGCCGATCAGATCTGGATCGCCTACCTCCGGCTTTTCGGAAAGCTCATCGCGGAATTATACGAAGAAAAGCTGGAATGCGTCAAAAGTAAAAAGATCATTGCTTATTATCAAAGGGCGCTGAATCACGGGGGAGACGTGGACGCGGCGGAGATGGAACGCTTTCTGGAGCGGGAGATGGCGGAGTACTATTCCCATCTGAGGCGCATGCAGAAGGAAAACGACGCCGCGGGCCACGCGAAGATCGTGACCCCCTACGAGGCGGAGCGGGCGAAAAAGCTTTACCGGAGACTCGCGAAGCTTCTCCACCCGGATCTCAATCCGGAGGTGGACCGCTCCGACGTTCTGAAGGAGCTGTGGCAGAGGGTCATGACCGCCTACCGCCGCAGCGACGTAAAAAGCCTTTCGGAGCTTGAAGTCCTGGCACGCAAGGCGCTGGAGGAGGCCGGACTTTCGGCGGTACGCGTCGTTATCCCAGACCTTCAGGAAAAGATCGACGAAATAAAGCGCGAGATCGAAGCCATCAGAAGCGAGGAGCCCTACACTCTTCGATTCCTTGTGGAGGACGAAGAGGCACAGGAAGCCAAAAGAAGAGAACTGACGGAGGAACTCGAAAAATACCGGGAGTATCGCAGGGAGCTCAACGATACGATCCTCAAAATGCTGAAGAGCGGAGGGCTGAAGATCCATGTCCAATGAACTTGCGGAACAGAAAACCGGGGAACTCGTATCGGCGATAGAGCGGGAAGGCCTCGGGGAAATGCTCAGGCCTCTGATCCGGGAAATCTATCTCTTTGATTCCTACGTGGCGGGAACGACGCATCTTGAGGATGAAACCGTCCTGGAAAGGATCCAAGAGGGAGACAAGCTGATCCTTCTCAGAGAGCAGAACAAATTCGACCGGAACGCGATCCTGCTTCTGACCGGTAAGGAAGAGAAGCTCGGATACGTGCCGGAAAAGGACAACGTCATCTTTGCGCGGCTCATGGACGCGGGCAAGCTTTTGACCGCAAGGATCAAAAAGATCGAAAAAAGGGGATCCTTCACGCAGATCGCCATCGGGATCTACCTGACCGATTTTTAATGATCGCCGGAGGGAGAGGCGTTTCTCACGGCGCTCGCGGGATTGGCCGAAGGACGCCGTTTACGCTTTGTGTGGGCATTTCCACCGAAAGAGCGCGACCCGGCAAATAAGCGGGAAGAGGAAACAGTATGAGATTCAGACGTACGAAACGGCCCGGCTTCCTTCTGGGCTTCATCGATTTTTTCACCGCGGGACTCTTTTTCGTTTTCTATATGCCCTTCGGAGGGCTTCAGAAGGAGCTTGACGCGATCCTCGGGAGAAGGACCCAAAGATACTGGGTCGCCTATCTTCTGGGGATCCCCACGGCCTTTCTCTATACCCTCGTATGGATGGCGCGGATCGCGGAGGAACTGAAGGAAAAGGCGGTCGCCCTCGGGATCGAAGGCCCCTATACCTCCTTCCGGCACATGTTCTGCTGGAACCTTTTCGGGTGCTTCACCTTCGGGCCTATGATTGCCACCGAACGGTTTTTCGGGACCCTGAACCGGAT
>CACYBP010000149.1 GCA_902772625.1 Oscillospiraceae bacterium | reverse complement strand
TTCTCCTGCTGCCCTGCCTGTTCTTTCCGTATCGCACGGTTCCCCATGTTATAATAACAGAAAGAAGCACTTTCTTACGAAAGTGCTTCTTTCTTATTCGCCGCGCAGGCTTCGAAGCAGCTCTTGTTTATCCTCCGCGCCGAAGAAGGCGCTTCCGGCCACCAGCACCGTAGCCCCCGCTTCTCGTAATACGGCGGCGTTTTCGGGTCGTACGCCTCCGTCCACCTCAAGCTCGAACGCGTACCCGCGTTCCCTTTTGCGTTCAGCCAGACGCGCGATCTTGGGGATCACCGAACCGATCAGCTTTTGTCCGCCGTACCCGGGGATCACGGTCATGCAGAGTACGGTGTCGATCCGGTCAAGGAACGGGAGGATCGCCTCTTCGCCTGTGGCGGGATTGAGGGAGACCCCCGCCTGAACTCCCAACTCGTGGATCTTTTGAATGGTCCCCTCGAGATCCTCGGTAGCTTCGGCGTGCACCGTGATCAAACTGGCGCCGGCCTCGGCGTAGCGATCCAGGTATCTTTCGGGCTTTTCGATCATCAGGTGTACGTCCAGATAAGCCTTTTCCCCCGTGAAGCGGCGTATATCGGCGACCATTTTGGATCCGAAGGAAATGTTCGGCACGAAAAAACCGTCCATCACGTCGCAGTGGATCCAATCGGCGCCGTTTTCCATACAGGCTCTCACACCGGAACGCATATCGCTGAAGTCGGCGCTTAAAAGGGAGGGTGCAATTTTGATCATGTCGTCGTCCTCGCAGTTTCTCTTTTGTACCGGGACCGGTTTTCCCGCTTGCATGCCGACCGGAATTATACTATAATAGAAGACAGGATCAAGTCTGATCCCTCCACGTCTCATTATACCCGCCCTAATGAAAAAAAGCAATCTGTTTTTTGTGAGGTAGCGATTTATGAGCGATTTATACTTACTCGGCTGCGATATCGGAACCTCCGGCACCAAAAGCGTGCTTTTCACGCTGTCCGGAAAGCCCGTGGCCTCCTCTACCTATGAGTATCCCCTGTATCAGCCTCAGAACGGCTATGCTGAGCAGGATCCGCTCGATTTTGCCGAGGCCGCGGTTTCCTCTATCCGCGACGTCATCGCCAAAAGCGGCGTCTCCCCCGACTCTGTGGTTTCGGTCGGTCTATCGGGACAGATGCACGGCCTGGTGCTTCTGGACGAAAAAGGAGAGCCTCTGCGCCGCGCCATCATCTGGTGCGATCAGCGCACGGGTGAAGAATGCGAGGAGATCACCCGCATCGTCGGGCGCGACCGGTTGATCGCCGTGACGGCCAATCCCGCCATCACCGGCTTCACCGCGTCCAAGATCCGTTGGGTGCAGAAGCACGAGCCGGAGATCTACGAAAAAGTTCGAAAGATCCTTCTTCCGAAGGATTACGTCCGCTATGCCCTGACAGGCGAATTCGCCACGGACTATTCGGACGCTTCGGGGATGCAGTTGATGGACGTGCCGAACCGCACCTGGTCCAAAGAAGTCTGTGACGCCCTCGGAGTGGATCTCTCCTTGCTTGCGCCGCTTTATGAATCCAGTGAGATCGCGGGACGCATTTCGCCTGAAGCCGCCGCGAAGACCGGCCTTCTGCCCGGAACGCCGGTGGCGGGAAGCGCGGGCGATCAGGCGGCAGCGGCCGTGGGAAGCGGTATCGTGCGCCCCGGCGTCATATCGGCAACCATCGGGACGTCCGGAGTGGTATTTGCTTTCGCGGACAAGCCCTCTATCGATCCTCTCGGCCGGGTGCATACCCTCTGTCACGCGGTAAAGGGCGCCTGGCACGTGATGGGCGTCACCCAGGGCGCCGGTCTTTCGCTTCAATGGTTCCGGAATCGCTTCTGCGGGGAGGAAATGCGCGTCGCCTCCTCCCTCGGCGTCGATCCCTACGAGATCACCAATCGAGAAGCCGCCCTCTCTCCCATCGGGGCCGACGGGCTCCTGTTCCTGCCCTATTTCATGGGCGAACGCACGCCGCACCTTGATCCCGACGCGCGGGGCGTCTTCTTCGGCCTCACCGCTTCGCACGAAAAGCGCGATCTTCTGCGCGCCGTGATGGAAGGCGTCGGGCATTCTCTGACCGATTGCTACGACGTGATCCGTGAGCTCGGCTTCGACGCAAGAGAGGTGCGCGCGGCGGGCGGCGGCGGACGTTCCCCCTTCTGGCGGCAGATGCTTTCGGACATGTTCGCCTCTCCGGTGTATACCACCAATTCCTCAGAGGCAGGAGCCCTCGGCGCGGCGCTTCTCGGCGGGGTTGCCGCCGGGATCTACAAGGACGTGCCGGAAGCCTGCGACGTAACGGTATTCACCGAAAACCCGAGTTCTCCCGATCCGGTCGCGACGGCCTATTATCAAAAAGCTCACGCCCTGTATCAAAAGCTTTACCGTTCTCTGAAGGACGATTACAAGCTTTTGAAAGCGCTTCGGGATCAGAAATAAGACCCGTATTGCTAAAGCCCCGGCCTTGCGGCCGGGGCTTTTGATAGTTTATTCTTTGACGACGCCTTTTTTCAGGATCACGTTGGCGTATATGGCGCTTTCGCCGGAGGCGATGACGGCATACGCCTTTTTCGCCCGTTCATAGAAGGCAAAGCGTTCGACGTG
>CACYBP010000148.1 GCA_902772625.1 Oscillospiraceae bacterium | reverse complement strand
AGCCGCGGGAGCCGCGGGAGCCTTCGCTTCGTATTCGTCCAGGAGAATGGCCTCTCCCTTTTCCACTTCGACCTCGTAGGTAACGCCCTTCAGAGTAACTTTATACTTCATTTCGGTTTCCTTCCTTTCAGAGTCTCTTCGGTTCTCAGTCGATCGCTTCGATGGTGTAGGAGGCGATATTCTCTTCCTTGGCCTTGCGGGATTCCAGGAACTTTCTCGCCTGATCGGGGAAGCAGATGTAGCTCATGAGATCCTCTTCGGTCTTCGCGAGATCGCCGAGATCCTCCTTCGCCTTCCGGAATTCCTCGCCGGTGCGCTTGCTGTCCTCGATGCGGCAGTCGACGGGTTCGCCGCCTTCGCCCAGGATCTTATCCTGCAGCTCCTTGCTGACCGGAGCCGGGGCGATGCCGTATTCGCCTTTGAAGTAATTCTTGACTTCCTTGGAGATCTGCTTGTAGCGTTCGCCCATCAGAACGTTGGTGACGGCCTGGTTGCCCACCATCTGGCTCAGCGGGGTGACCAGCGGGGGATATCCCAGATCCTTGCGCACCGCCGGGATCTCGGCGAGAGCTTCGTCGAACTTATCCATGGCGTGCATATCGGTGAGGTTGGCGATCATGTTGGAGAGCATGCCGCCGGGGACCTTGTAAACCAGAGCCTGGGAATCGGTGCCGAGGCTCTTGGGATTGATGGTCTTGTTGTCGATGTACTTCTGCTTCACCGGCTTGAAGAAATCGTTGACCTCGTTGATGACCTTCTCGTCCAGGCCGGATTCGATGCCGTACTGCTGCAGGGCGTAGAAGATGGTCTCGGTGGCGGGCTGGGAGGTGCCGTTCGAGAAGCAGGAGGTGGCCGCGTCCACCACGTCCACGCCGGATTCGATGGCCTTGGTCACGGTCATGTAGGCCATGCCGGTGGTGCAGTGGGTGTGCAGGATCACGGGCATATCGCCCACGGCGTCCTTGATGCCCTTGATCAGGCCTTCGGCCTCGTAGGGGCTCATGGTGCCGGCCATATCCTTCAGGCAGATGGTCTGGAAGCCCATGTTCTTGAGCTCCTTACACATCTCCACGTATTTCTCCACGGTGTGCACCGGGGACTGGGTGTAGGAGATACAGCCCGAGGCGACGGTATTCGGGGTGGCGTATTTCATCGTGGCGTCGAGAGCGGTGCCGAGGTTCCGGAAGTCGTTGAGAGCGTCGAAGATGCGGATGATGTCGATGCCGTTCTTGATGGAAAGCTCCACGAACTTTTCCACCACGTCGTCATGATAGTGCTTGTAGCCGAGAAGGTTCTGACCGCGCAGAAGCATCTGGAGCTTGGTGTTGGGCATGTTCTTGCGGATGTTGCGCAGCCTTTCCCACGGATCCTCGTTCAGATAGCGCAGGCAGGAATCAAAGGTCGCCCCGCCCCAGCACTCCACCGAATAATATCCGGCTTTGTCCATGACGGGCAGGATCTTTTCATAATCCGCGTAGGGAAGGCGGGTCGCCATCAGCGACTGGTTGGCGTCTCTCAGGACGGTCTCGGTGATCTGTACTTTCATGCTGTATATTCCTTTCTCGACATTGAATACGAAGAATATAGCGGGAAGCGGCGTGAAACGCGCTTTGCGCGCCGCGCGGTCCTTTCCGAAAAGGGAGGCGCAGAAACGCCCACTTTCATGAAATAATCATATCATATTCCTTTCCCCTTGACAATAGTCAAAATGCCCGATTTCCGCCGCCATTCCCCCGCTCTCCCCTTCTCTTTTGGCAAAAAAGAACGATTCCCTTATCCCGGTCAAGCGCGGCCGGAACGCGCGGATTCCGGCGCGGTCTTTCCCGCCGCCCGGCGCGGGAAAACGATTGCTTTTTTCCCCGCTTTATGGTATCCTTTTGGAAAACAGCCGGAGAGCGAAAAGCGCCCTGCCGCTCCTCTCCGGAGACGCGGGAGGACTTCTATGCATACGCAGAAGACTTTGATCGGCGTGCAGCTTTACGGGAGCACGCGTCTTTACAAAGAGGATCCCGACCTCTGGCTCGCGTCGCTCGCCGAAGCCGGCTTCGACGCTCTGGAGCCCTGCGTCCGGGTGGACGGAGAAGAGCTTCCCTTCGCCTGGGAGCTTTCGGAGCTGCCTTCCCACGCGGAGCGGGCAAAGAAAGCGGGGCTTTCGCTTCTTTCCTGTCATCTTTTCACGGCGGATCTTGAAAGAGCCGTGCCGGCGTGCGTCCGGCTTTCGGAGGAATACGGCTTTCAAAGCTTCGTGACCGGGCTTTCGGGGGATCTTTCCCGGGAAAGGCTCGACTCCCTTGCAAAAAAGACGCGAAAGGCGGGAAAGGCGCTCCGGGAGGCGGGGCTCTCGCTCTGGCTCCACAACAACGCCCCGGAGATCCGGGAAAAGACCGGCGGGATCTCGGCTTACGAATATCTTCTCCGCGCTTCCGACGGCTTTCTCGGCGCGCAGGTGGACACCGGCTGGGTGGCCTGCGGCGGCGAGGAGGTCATGCCTTTTCTGGAAAGGAACCGGGAATACGTGCGTTCGATCCACCACAAGGACGTTTCGTCGCTTTCTTCCGACCCGGTGAACGTCGCCCTGGGCAGGGGGACGGTGGACCCGAAGGGGCCCTTTGACTTTGCGCTTTCCCGCGGCCTTTATCAGGTGGTGGACCAGGACAACAGCCGGGCTGATTTCCTCGGGGATCTAAGGGCGTCGGTCAGGCTCCTCCGGAGCTTTTCCGGGGTCGGATAAATACCGAAAAACAGCGTTCCGGCACTTGAAATAACACCCCCAAATATGGTATACTTATAATTTGCGGAGGGGCGGTTCCCGCCCCTCCCCCTGATGACAAGTTTGAAATTCGGAGGCATGACGGCATGATGAAAACCCGGATCTGCGTCGTTTTCGGCGGCGCGTCCTCGGAGCACGAGGTTTCCTGCGTTTCCGCGGCGTCGGTTCTTTCGCATCTTTCGCCCGACAAATACGAGATCACCAAGATCGGCATCACCAGGGACGGCCGCTGGCTTTTGTATCCCGGCTCCGCCGACGCCATGAAGACCGGCGAGTGGGAAAAGGACCCCGGGAATCTTCCCTGCTCGATCCTGCCTGACAGGACCGTGAAGGGCGTGATGGTCCTGGGCGGCGACCCCGGGATCCGGGAGCTTGACTGCATCTTCCCGGTGCTCCACGGCAAGAACGGCGAGGACGGCACGATCCAGGGGCTTTTCGATCTCTCCGGCATCCCCTACGTGGGCTGCGGTGTGCTTGCAAGCGCCGTGGGCATGGACAAGAGCTTTACTAAGCTCGTCGCCCGGAGCATCGGCGTCACCCAGGCGGAATATCTGGTCTTCCGCCATTACGAATTCGCGAAGGATCCCGAAGGCTTTCTCGCAGAGGCCGAAGCGAAGCTCGGCTATCCGATCTTCGTGAAGCCCGCCAACGCCGGAAGCTCGGTGGGCATTTCCAAAGCGAAGAACCGCGGGGATCTTGAAGCCGCCGTCGCCCTGGCCTTCCGGCACGACCGGAAGATCGTTCTGGAGGAAACGATCGTCGGCCGCGAGCTGGAGACCGCGGTGCTCGGCAACGAGGAGCCGGTCGCCGCCGTGGTGGGCGAGGTCCTTCCGGCCGAGGAGTTCTATTCTTACGACGCGAAATACAACAACGCCGCGTCGACTCTGGTGATCCCGGCAGAGCTGCCCGCGGGCGTCTCGGACAAGATCCGCGCCACCGCCGTCCGCATCTTCCAGGCTCTGGACGGGCGCGGGCTTTCCCGGGTGGACTTCTTCCTCCGGGAGAAAGACGGCGAGGTGGTCTTCAACGAGATCAATACCCTTCCCGGCTTCACCGATATCAGCATGTATTCCAAGCTTTTCGACGCCGCCGGCGTTCCCTACGGAGAGCTGGTGGACCGTCTGGTGGCCCTGGCTCTGAAGGAGCACGGCCCGGCGAAGGCCTGACGGAGGGAAGACATGGATAACCGTCCCATCGGCGTGTTCGATTCCGGACTCGGCGGATTGACCGCGGTGAAGGAGCTGGTGCGGGTGCTGCCCGGCGAAAGGATCCTTTACTTCGGCGACACCGGGCGCGTGCCCTACGGCACCCGTTCCCGGGAGACCCTGATCCGTTATACAAGAGAAGACATCGCCTTTCTCTCCTCCCAGGGGGTCAAGCGCATCCTGATCGCCTGCGGCACGGCCTCCACGGTGCTGGACGCCATCGACCCGGATCCCCTGATCCCGGTGTCGGGCGTGCTTTACGCCGCCTCCCGTCGGGCGGTGGCCGCCACGAAAAACGGGAGGATCGGGCTGATCGCCACCGCAAGCTCCATCCGGAGCGGGCTTTACGAAAAGATCATCTCCTCCCTTCTCCCCTCAGCCGAGGTCGTCAGCCGCGCCACCCCGCTCCTGGTCCCCCTGATCGAGGCCGGGCGCATCCATCCGGGCGACGTGGTATGCGAGACCGTGGTGCGGGAGTATCTCGCCCCCATCCGCGACGCGGGGGTAGACGTTCTGATCCTCGGCTGCACCCACTACCCCATCATCCGAGGGATCATTGCCGCGGAAATGGGAAGCGGGGTGACCCTGATCGACGCGGGAGCCGCCGCGGTGGAGGAGGTCAAGACCTCGCTTGAAAACGCGGACGCCCTTTCGGACGGGCGCGATCCCGGCGTTTCCTTCTTTGTCACCGACTTTCCCGAGGGCTTTGCCGCCGTGGGCTCCATGTTCCTCGGCAGCGAGATCGCCGGGAGGACCGTCAAAATAGACCTTTCAGAAAAATTCACGGCGCATTGAGGACTCAATATGGAACCGATCAAAGCACTCGTCACCATCTCCGGTATTCACGGCGGCGAAAACGGCCCGGAAAACGTGCAGTTCGCCACCGAAGGCCGCTATTCCCGCCGCGGACAGGCCTACAAGATCGAATACGAGGAAAGCGATATCACCGGCATGTCCGGCACCCGGACCACCATCGTGGCCAACTCCCGCTCGGTGGCCATGAAGCGCGTCGGCGCGGTGGAATCCTACATGTCCTTTGTGAAGGGCAAAAAGCAGCATTCATATTACAACACAGAATTCGGCAGCATCGTGGTGGGCATCGACCCCTACGAGGTGGAGGTGGCCCTGAACGACGCGGGCGGCCGGATCCACGTGGGCTATTCGGTGGAGGTGGATCACACCCCCAGCGGAAGCAACGAGCTGGACGTTCTGGTAAAACCGATCATCTGACGGAGGACTTTTCTATATGGACTATCCCCTTCTCAAAAACCCTTACGAATACGCGAAAAACGAGCTTGCCTCTCTTGTGAAGGCGGCCTGCCTCAAGGCCATCGAGGAAGGCGCGCTTCCCGAGGCCGCGCTTCCCGAGCCGCCCTGCGAGGAGCCCAACGACTCCCGCAACGGCGACCTTTCCTCCACCTTCGCCCTGATCCTGGCAAAGCCCATGCGCTCTTCCCCCCGGAAGATCGCCGAGGAGATCACGCGCCGGATGGAGCTTTCCGGCACCTGCTTCAAAGAGGTGTCGGTGGCCGGTCCCGGCTTCATCAACGTGACCTTCGGCGAAGGCTTTTACGGCGCGGTGCTCCGGAGCATCGAAAAGGCGGGCGAGACCTACGGCTCGCTTTCCATCGGCAACGGCGAGCGGGTGATGGTGGAATTCGTTTCAGCCAACCCCACCGGCCCCATGCACCTCGGCAACGCCCGCGGCGGCGTTCTGGGCGACACGCTGGCGTCGCTTCTGGAGCGCGCGGGCTACGACGTATGGCGCGAATTCTACGTGAACGACGCGGGCAACCAGGTGGCGAAGTTCGCCGAATCCCTGGAAGCCCGGTATATCCAGCATTACAAGGGCGAGGACGCCGTGGCTTTCCCCGAGGACGGGTATCAGGGCTCCTATATCACCGATCTTGCGGTGGAGTTCGCCGAAAAATACGGCGACAAGTATCTCGAAACCTCCTCTGAGGAGCGCCGGAAGGCCCTGACCGAATACGGACTGGAAAAGAACATCGCCCAGATGAAGCGCGACATGGCCCGGTACCAGGTGGAATACGACTGCTGGTTCCCCGAATCCGAGCTGCACGATTCCGGTTACGTGGCCGAGACGGTGGCTCTGATGGAAAAGGGCGGCTATATCTACGAAAAGGACGGTGCCAAGTGGCTCCGCACCACCGATTTCGGCGGTGAGAAGGACGAGGTCATCGTCAAGGCCAACGGCTTTTACACCTATTACGCCGTGGATCTGGCTTACCACCGCAACAAATTCGAGAAGCGGAAGTTCGACACCTGTATCGACGTATGGGGCGCCGACCACCACGGTCACGTGCGCCGGTTCAAATCGGGCATGCAGGCCATCGGCGTCGATCCCGATCATCTGAAATTCATGCTCTACCAGCTGGTGGAATTGAAGGAGAACGGCGAGGCCGTGCGCATGAGCAAGCGCACCGGAAAGCTGATCACCCTTTCCACCCTTCTGGACGAGATCCCGGTGGACGCCGCCCGGTTCATCTTCAACTCCAAGAACGTGGACACCCACCTGGATTTCGATCTGGCTCTGGCGGTGAAGCAGGAAAGCGACAATCCGGTCTATTACGTGCAGTACGCCCACGCCCGGATCTGCTCGCTTCTGGCGCGTCTCCGCTCCGAGGGCTTTGAGACCGAAGGTCAGGAGATCGATTATGCGCTTCTCACCTCTCCCGAGGAGACCGCGCTGATCAAAAAGCTGGCGCGCCTTCCCGAGGAGATCCGTGTGGCGGTCAGGGATTTCGAACCCGCGCGCATGACCAAGTATCTCACCGACACCGCCTCCCTCTTCCACACCTTCTACAACGCCCACCGCATCCGGGAGGCCGAACGCCCCCTGGCTCTGGCGCGGATGCAGCTTTGCGAGGACACCCGGAGCGTTCTGAAAAACGTCCTGGGCCTTCTCAAGGTCTCCGCCCCCGAGCGCATGTAAATAAGCATCAACCAAAGAAAGGATCTGATCCCCCGTGATCGAAGAAAAAGGTTCCATTTCCATCAGCACCGAGGATATTTTCCCCATCATCAAAAAGTGGCTCTATTCCGAAAAGGACATTTTCGTGCGCGAGCTGGTGTCCAACTGCTCCGACGCCATCTCCAAATTCAAGGGCCTCTGCGGCATCGGCGAGGCCGAGCTTAAGGAGGGCGAGACCTTCGCCGTCACGGTCCACGCCGACAAAGAGGCGGGCACCCTGAGCTTTGAGGACAACGGCATCGGCATGACCTCCGACGAGGTGAAAAAGTATATCAACCAGATCGCCTTCTCCGGCGCGCGCGACTTTCTGGAAAAGTATAAAGACAGCGCCGAGGGCGCGCAGATCATCGGCCACTTCGGTCTGGGCTTCTATTCGGCCTTCATGGTCTCCGACAAGGTGACCATCGACACCCTGTCCTATCAGGAAGGCGCGGAGGCGGTGTATTGGGAAAGCGACGGCAGCACCGGGTATGAAATGGCCGAATCCGACCGCACGGCCCGGGGCACCAAGGTCACCCTCCACCTTTCCGAGGACGGAAAAGAGTATCTCGACCGGTACGTGATCCGCTCGGTCCTCGATAAGTACTTCCGCTTCCTGCCCTACCCCCTGACCCTGACCACCTCGGAGGACAAGGAGGGTATGGAGAAGCATCCCATCAACGAAAAGGAACCCCTCTGGACCAAAAAGCCTCAGGACGTCACTGAGGACGAGTACAAAGAATTCTACCACGCGGTCTTCGCCGACGCGGCCGACCCACTTTTCTGGATCCATCTGAATATCGACTACCCCTTCCGGCTGCAGGGGATCCTGTATTTCCCGAAGCTCCGGGACGAGATGGGCAATCTGGAGGGCGAGGTCAAGCTTTACTGCAACCGCGTCTTCGT
>CACYBP010000147.1 GCA_902772625.1 Oscillospiraceae bacterium | reverse complement strand
CTTGGCCTGATCGAACAGGTCGCGCACGCGCGACGCGCCCACGCCCACGAACATTTCCACGAAGTCGGAGCCCGAAATGCTCAGGAAGGGCACTCCCGCCTCTCCGGCGACGGCCTTGGCGAGATAGGTCTTACCGGTGCCCGGAGGGCCCACCAGAAGCACGCCCTTGGGGACTCTGGCACCGATGTCGGCGAATTTTTTCGGCGAGCGCAGGAAGTCGACGATCTCGGAAAGCTCTTCCTTTTCCTCCTCCGCGCCGGCCACGTCCTTGAAGGTGATCTTGCTCTTCGTGTCCACGCCGACCTTGGCCCGGGCCTTGCCGAAGTTCATGGTCTTCGCGCCGCCGCCCGCGTTGTTCATCACGAAGTAGAACATCACGATGAAGATCACGATCATGATGGCGTAGGGGATCAGGGAGACCCACCACGGCGTTTCATGCACGATGTAGTCGTAGTCCTTGACGGCGGTGGTCACGCCCTTGTCCGCAAGCTCCTTCTGGATGTCGATGAAATCCTGATAGAACATGTTGGGATAGGCGACCTTATAGGTCTTGACCGTCTTCTCTCCCACCGGCAGATATTTCAGCGTCGTCCCGTCCAGGACGAATTCTTCGATCTTGTTGTTGCGGAATTCCTCCATGACCTGATAGTAGGTCACCGAATCCCTTCCGCCGAGCTGGGAGGTATAGAGCATGGTCAGCACCGCCACCAGGGCGACGAAGATCGCGACGTAAAACAGGACCCCCCTGTAGCTGTTCTTCAAAAAATCACACCTTTCTCTTGGGTCTGGGTCTTTGCTTCTCTGCCCCGAAGGGCCTGGCTTTATTGGTAAATCTCCGGCTTCAGGACGCCCACGTAGGGGAGATTGCGGTATTTCTCCGCGTAGTCCAGTCCGTATCCGATGATGAATTTGTCTTCCACGGTGAAGCCCACGTAATCGGCCGTGATATCGGCCTTGCGGCGGGCGGGTTTATCCAGAAGGGTGCAGATCTTCACCGACTCGGGGCCGCGCAGCCGGATGATGTCCCGGATGAAATAGAGGGTGCGGCCGGTGTCGAGAATATCCTCCACGATCAGGACGTGTTTCCCGGTGAGATCGGCCTTCAGATCCAGATTGATCTTGATGTTCCCGGAGCTCTGGGTGGAGGCGCCGTAGGAGGACACCACCATAAACTCCACGTCCATATCCAGATCCATCGCCCGCACCAGGTCGGACATAAAGACGAAGGATCCCTTCAGAAGGCCGAGCACGATCAGGTCCTTGCCGCGGTACTCTTCGGTGAGAAGCTTTCCCAGCTCCCCGACCTTTTTCTGAAGCTCCTCTTTTCCGATCAGGATCTCCGCGCAGTCAGGATGCATCGCAGGATTGGTTTCCATTTATTTTTCCTCCGTTTCGTGGATAAATACGATCTGGATCGCGTCCTCTCCCGGGGCCTTTACGCGGAAGGGGAGCGACGCGCCTTCTCCCATCAGCCCCGCGATCTCCCCGCCGATCTCGGCCACCGGGACCTTCTCCCGCGTTTCCCGCGGGATCTTCCGGTCGATCATGAGCTTTTTCAGGGACTTTTTTCCATAGGTCCCGACAAAGGCGTCGCCGGTCCGGCGCGGCCTGAGAAGGCAGGTCTTTTCGCGGGTCCTGAGATAGAGCGTGTTTTTATCGGCCTTTTCCTTCCCCGGGAATGTCCCGAAGAGGACCTTTGCGGAAAGGCCGGGGCAGAGGGGATATTCCCCTTCTTTTTCAAGACTGATTTCCAGGGGAAGAAAGCTTTCCCTTCGGTCTCTTTGCACCCGGAGAACGCCGAGCCGGTTTTCAAGCCGCCGTCCGCGCCCGAGGGAAAACGCGCCGGGCGCGTTTTCTTCTTTTTCGAGAAGCGCCTCCGCCCGGCGGAGGATCTCCCGGCTCCAGGGGGCTCCCGCCTCCTCTAAAAGATCCCGGATCGCCCGGGCTCTGAGGGGCCGGGGAAGGGAACGAAGTCCGTCGGAGGAAAGGCCGTCCGCGACTCTGAGCTTTTCGGCCTCCCCGCGGGCAAGGGAGGAAAGGAATTCCTCCTCCTCCCGGAATTCTTCGGCCAGCTCCGCCGTCCTTTCGGAAAGGCGGGGGTTGATCTTTTCAAGCTCCGGAAGGACGATCGCGCGAAGATGGTTTCGCGTATACGCGGGATCGGCGTTGGTGGAATCCTCCATCCAGTTTTCGCCGCGTTCCAGAAGAAAAGCGCGAAGCTCTTCTTTTCCCTGATGAAGCAGCGGCCGGATCACAGTCGCCTCGCCGAGCTTTCTTTGGGGCGGGATGGAGGAAAGCCCCCTTTTCCCGGCGCCCCGGATCAGATGAAAGAAAAAGGTCTCGCAAAGATCGTCCCGGTGATGCCCCAGGGCGACGTACCGGCAGGAAAAGCGCCCGGCGTATTCTTCAAAAAGGGCGTAGCGCGCTTCCCGCGCCGCCTCCTCCAGGCTCCTGCCGCTTTTCTTCGCCTCCCGCGGGATATCCCGGCGCACCGCGGCGAAGCGGACGCCCGTCTTTTCGGCAAGCGCGCGGGAGAACGCCTCGTCCCTCTCCGCCTCTTCCCCGCGGATCAGGTGATTCACGTGGAGAGCGGCGAGCCGTTCCCGCCCGACCTCCTCCAGAAGGAAGGTCAGAAGGGCGACCGAGTCGCACCCGCCCGAAAGGCCCACCAGGATCCTTGCGTCCTTGGGGATCTCAAAAGAGGAAAAGAGCGCCTTCGCCTCCGGAAGCTCCCTCATGGTCACGCCCCCGGCGGCAGGGAGGGATCGTCGTAGCGCACCTCCTCGGTCAGGAAGCGGTAGTACTTCCCGATCCACCGGAAGGAGACCGTGGCCGTCTCGCCGTGCCTGTTTTTGGCGATGGTGCAGTCGATGGTATTTTCGTAATTGGGTTCCTTCTCACTGGGGTGGGAAAGGAACATGATGATATCGGCGTCCTGTTCGATGGCGCCCGAATCGCGCAGGTCGGAAAGGCGCGGCCTTTTGTCGTCGCGGCTCTCCACGGCGCGGGACAACTGGGCGCAGCAGACCACCGGAACGTTCAGTTCCTTGGCCATGATCTTCAGGGCGCGGGAGATCTCGCCCACTTCCGTGACGCGGCTTTCATAATTCTTCCCGGATTTGAGAAGCTGGAGATAGTCGACGACGATCATGCCGAGGTCGCCGCCGAGCCGGCGGCACTTGGCCTTGATCCCGCTGGGCGTGGT
>CACYBP010000146.1 GCA_902772625.1 Oscillospiraceae bacterium | reverse complement strand
TGCTCCTACCGCTGCGTGGTGAAAAACGCCGCGGGCAGCGTGACCTCTTCCGCGGCGAAGCTTTCGGTCTCGTAACGCTCCGGGAAGCGGAGCGATCACGATCAAGTATTCCAAATCGAAAGGAGAAAAAGACATGAAAAGCAGGCAATTGGCGGCGGTGCTGGCGCTGATCCTGGCGGTGGGGCTTTTCTGGATCATCGCGCCGAAAGCCGAGGCGGCGGAGCATTCCCATAACGGGAAGACCTTCTCGGCCTGGAGCGACAGCACGAGTCTTCCGACAACGGCGGGGAATTATTACCTGACCGTGGACGTGACCCTGGCCTATGAGGAATGGCATCTGACCAAGAACGTCAACCTCTGCCTGAACGGTCACACGATCAGGCAGAGCAAATCCGGCGAAGGGGTCGTAGACCTCAATCCCGGAGCGACCCTTTCGATCTATGACTGCAAGACCTCAGGAAAGATCACCGGCGGCACCGGCAGCGTCGGCGCCGTCTGGGTGTGCGGAACCTTCAATCTGTACGGCGGCCGGATCACCGGGAACAAGACTACCACCAACGCGGGGGGAGGCGTTTCGGTCAATGCCGGCGCAGTCTTCACGATGTACGGCGGGCAAATCGACGACAACGCCGCCTTCGGCAAGGGCGGCGGCGTCGGGGTCTTTTCGAACGGGATCTTTACGATGCAAGGCGGCGAGATCACGGGCAACCACGCGGTACCTGAAAACCCGTTGCTCCTGGGCGGCGGCGTCTTCGTGGAGACCGGCGGGACCGTCAACCTCAGGAACGGTGTGATCTCCGATAACGAGGCGAAGAACGGCGGCGGTATTTACAGCAAGGGCGACGTGAACCTTCAGGGCGAGAACGTCGAGATCAGAGGCAACGGCGCCTCGACCGACGGCGGCGGTCTGTATCTCGAAGCGGGAACGCTCACGTTCAATGGCGGCGCCGTCATGGACAACGCCGCGAGCGGCAAGGGAGGCGGCGTTTACGTGGGAGAAAACGCGGAGCTGACCTTCTTCGGAGGTTCGGTTTCTGCAAACTCCGCGACCGATGGAGGCGGCCTCTACGTGTTGGGAACGACACAACTGCGGGGCAGTTCCGCCCGGATCGAAAACAACACCGCCGCCGGGAACGGCGGAGGCGTATGCGCGCCGGGCACCTCCAAGGGCTTTACGGTGTTTGACGGAGTGATCTCGGGAAACGAAGGCGTTCGCGGCGGCGGGATCTATTCGGTTTCGACCCTGGTGCTCCAAAATGCCGTGATCAGCGGCAACGCGGCCTCCACGGCGGGCGGAGGCGTCTACGTGGCCAGCGGCTCCACCTCCAGGATCCAGGTGAAAGGCGCGGTCAACGTCGCCGGGAATACCCACGGAAGCGATCCGTCGGACCTTTATCTCCGGCCGGGGAAGCTTGTGGAATTCACGGGCAGCGTAGATCTGGATAATGCGCATATCGGCTTTGACCTTGAAACCAAGCCCACCGATTCTGACGGTGTGGTTTTCACCAAAAACTTCATGAATGCCGACGTCGACACGTACCGGGAGTTTTTCGGCATAGACGATCCCGACGGCAAATACGGGGTCATGCTCACGACGGTCAACGGTTCGTATGAGCTGATGGCGGTCACTCTGCCGAAGATCACGAGGAATCCCACGGCGATCACGGCGGTTTACGGGAACCCCGCGGCCTTCAGCGCGAAGGCCACCGGATATGGTATCACCTATCAGTGGGAATACAGCAAGGACGGCGGCGATACCTGGATCACCTGGAACGGCAAGACCTCCTCTCAGGTCACGGTAAACGCCAAAAACAACGACGGCTGGTATTACCGGGTGTGCGTCACCTCTCCGCTCGGGTACGACTGGTATCTCTGGAGCGAGCCCGCGAGGCTCACCGTGAGACCGATCCTGCCCTCGATCACGACCCAGCCCAAGAACGCTTCGGTCGTTTCGGGCAAGACCGCAACCTTCAAGGTGACCGCGGAGGGCGGAAGCCTCACGTATCAGTGGCAATATAAAACGGCGGGAAGCACGGCCTGGAAGACCTGGACCGGAAAGACCGCCGCGAGCGTCACGGTGACGGCCGGAACGGGAAATAACGGCTGCTCCTATCGCTGTGTGGTGAAAAACAGCGCGGGAAGCGTCACCTCAGGCGAAGCCAAACTCTCGACGATCACAAAGCCGGTGATCACGACCCAGCCGAAAAACCAGACCGTGGCCCAAGGCA
>CACYBP010000145.1 GCA_902772625.1 Oscillospiraceae bacterium | reverse complement strand
TCGGAATGCGTGGTCATGATGCGGGAGAAAAAACAGAAAGCGGCAAAAGAAGAGAGTAAGGAAGAAAACCATGAAGATTCGTGAGCTTGCGGAAAAAATGAACCTTGCGCCTCTGGCTCTCCCCGACGGCGACCGGGAGGTCGAGGGCTTTTACGCGGGGGATCTTTTGAGCTGGGTCATGGGCCGCGCGAACGCCGGCAACGTCTGGTTTACCATCATGAATAACGTCAACGTCCTGGCGGTGGCGTCTCTGGTGGATCTCTCGGCGGTGGTGCTGGCCGAAGGGGTTACCCTTTCGGAAAAGGACGCCGCGGCCGCTCTGGAAAAGGGCATCAACGTCTTTTCCAGCGAAAAGAACACCTTTGAGCTTTGCGCGCTGGCCGGGGAGCTTGCGAAATGACCCTGGCGTGCGATCTGCATATGCACTCCTGCCTGTCCCCCTGCGGGGACAACGACATGACCCCGGCGAACATCGCCGGCATGGCGTCCCTGAAGGGGCTGGGAGCCGCGGCGCTGACCGACCACAACACCTCGAAGAACTGTCCGGCCTTCTTCAAGGCCTGCGAGCGGATGGGGATCC
The DNA here is from genome assembly GCA_902772625.1 of Oscillospiraceae bacterium. Lineage (GTDB taxonomy): Bacteria > Bacillota > Clostridia > Oscillospirales > QAMX01 > RUG11797. The sequence goes on along the minus strand of CACYBP010000145.1, from coordinate 8,506 downwards.
TTCCCATCGCGGGCATGGAAATGACCACGGCGGAGGATATCCACGTGATCGCGCTTTTTCCCGATCTGGAAAAGGCCATGGCCTTCGACCGGTACGTGGATTCCCGCCGGATCCGCATCAAAAACCGCCCCGATATCTTCGGGGAGCAGCGGATCATGGACGAGTTCGACAAGGTCCTCGGGGAGGAGCCCGATCTTCTGATCAACGCCCTCTCGATGGATCTGGAGGAGGCCACCGCCAAGGCGCGGGAATACGGGGCGCTTGCGTACCCGGCGCATATCGACAAGGACGCCAACGGCATCATCGCCACCCTCGGCTTTATTCCGGAGAATCCGAAGTATTCCTGCTTTGAATTCCACGACCGGAAAAACGCCGGACCGTACCGGGAAAAGTACCGGCTCGGAAACGCGAAGTTCGTCTTTTCCTCCGACGCCCACTATCTGTGGGACATCGCGGAGGGGGAGGAGGCCATGCGCGTGGAGTGCCCGGAGGAAGCAAGCGCGGACGGGAAACGCCGCGCGATTCTGGAGGCCTTTTTATGAAGGAGCTTTCGCTGAACATTCTGGATATCGCGCAGAATTCGGTAAAGGCCGGCGCCCGTCACGTCGGGATCCACGTCCGGGAGGAGGGGAACGTCCTTTCCTTCGAGATCACCGACGACGGCTGCGGCATGAAGCCCGAGCAGGTCGAAAAGCTGGTGGATCCCTTTTTCACCACACGCACCACCCGCAAGGTGGGACTCGGCATCCCCTTTTTGAAGCTGGCGGCGGAGCAGTCCGGCGGCCGGATCGAGGTGGAAAGCCGAAGCCGGGAGGACTTCCCCGAAAACCCCGGCACCCGGGTCTTCGCTCTGTTTTATAAAGACAGCATCGACTTCACCCCCATGGGCGATATCGCCTCCACCCTCGTCTCCCTGATCCAGGGGGCCGACGGGATCGATTACGATTTCACCTGGGACAACGAGACCGGCTCCGCCCGGCTTTCGACCGAAGAGATGCGGGAGATCCTGGGGGAAGACACAGCGCTCTCCTCGCCCGAGGTGCTTGCCTGGGCGGGTGAATATATCAGCGAGCAATTGGAAGAAATTCATGCAAATCAGTAAGGAAAAGGAAGGAACGAAGCTATGAAATCTTTGGAAGAACTTGCCGCGATCAGAAACAAAATGAAAAACCGCGTGGTTCTGAGAGAAGGCAGCGGTGAGATCCGCGTCGTGGTCGGTATGGCAACCTGCGGCATCGCCGCCGGCGCCCGCCCGGTCCTGAACGCCTTCGTGGAGCAGGTCGCCAGCGAGAACCTTTCCGACCGCGTCACCGTCACCCAGACCGGCTGCATCGGCATCTGCCAGTACGAGCCGGTGGTGGAGGTCTTCGAGGCCGGCAAGGAAAAAGTGACCTACGTCAAAATGAACGCCGAAAAGGCGAAGCGTGTGGTCGAAGAGCATCTTAAGGGCGGCAAGCCCGTTGCTGAATACACCATCGGCAACAACTAAGGAAAGGGTTGGGTAAATACTTATGATTCGTACACAAGTACTGGTTTGCGGCGGTACCGGCTGTACCTCCTCCAACTCGCCGGCGATCCGCGAGGCGATGGAGAAAGCGATCATCGAAAACGGACTTTCTGAAGAAGTCAAGGTCGTTCAGACCGGCTGCTTCGGCCTGTGCGCCCTCGGTCCCATCATGATCGTCTACCCCGACGGCACCTTCTACAGCCGTGTCACCGTGGAAGACGTCCCCGAGATCGTGGAAGAGCATCTGCTCAAGGGCCGCCCGGTGAAAAGACTGGTCTACAACGACACCGGCGATGAGAAAAAGCCCGAGGGCCCGGTTTCCCTCAGCGAGACCGGCTTCTACAAGAAGCAGCTGCGGCTGGCGCTGCGCAACTGCGGCGTCATCAACCCCGAAGTCATCGACGAGTACATCGCCATGGACGGCTACGCCGCTCTGGGCAAGGTGCTGACCGAGATGACCCCGAAGGAAGTCATCGACCTGATCCTGGCCAGCGGTCTGCGCGGCAGAGGCGGCGCGGGCTTCCCCACCGGCCGGAAGTGGCTCTTCGCCGCCGGCGGTGAGCCGGGCACCAAGAAATACGTGGTCTGCAACGCCGACGAGGGCGACCCGGGCGCGTTCATGGACCGCTCGGTTCTTGAGGGCGACCCCCACGCCGTCATCGAAGCCATGGCCATCGCGGCCTACGCCATCGGCGCCGACGAAGGCTACGTGTACGTCCGTGCCGAATACCCCATCGCGGTCAAGCGTCTTTCCATCGCCATTGCCCAGGCCCGCGAATACGGCCTGCTCGGCAAGAACATCTTCGGCACCGGCTTCAACTTTGATATCAACATCCGTCTCGGCGCGGGCGCTTTCGTCTGCGGCGAAGAGACCGCTCTTCTGACCTCCATCGAGGGCAACCGCGGCGAACCCCGTCCGCGTCCTCCGTTCCCGGCGGTCAAGGGCCTGTTCGGTCAGCCGACCATCATCAACAACGTTGAAACCTACGCCAACATCCCCCAGATCATCCTCAAGGGCGCCGAATGGTTCAGCTCCATCGGCAGCGAAAAGTCCAAGGGCACCAAGGTCTTCGCGCTGGGCGGCAAGATCAATCACACCGGTCTGGTGGAGGTCCCCATGGGCACCCCGCTTTCCACGATCATCTACGACATCGGCGGCGGCATCCCGAACGGCAAGAAGTTCAAGGCCGCGCAGACCGGCGGTCCTTCCGGCGGATGCATCCCGGCGTCCCTGATCGACACCCCCGTGGATTACGAGTCCCTCACCGCCATCGGCTCCATGATGGGCTCCGGCGGACTGATCGTCATGGACGAAGACAACTGCATGGTGGATATCGCCAAGTTCTTCCTGACTTTTACGGTGGACGAATCCTGCGGCAAGTGCACCCCGTGCCGCGAAGGCACCAGAAGAATGCTGGAGATCCTGGAACGCATCACCGACGGCAGAGGCGAGGAGGGCGACATCGAGCGCCTGGAATCCCTGGCCAAGACCATCAAGTCCACCGCTCTGTGCGGACTCGGTCAGACCGCGCCGAACCCGGTGCTTTCCACGCTCCGTTACTTCCGCGACGAATACGAGGCCCACATCCGCGAGAAGAGATGCCCGGCCCACGTGTGCCAGAAGCTCGCCCGCTACGAGATCGATCCCGAGAAGTGCAAGGGCTGCTCGGCCTGCTCCAGAAAGTGCCCGGTGGGCGCGATCAGCGGCCAGATCAAGTCTCCCTTCGTCATCGATCAGACCAAGTGCATCAAGTGCGGGACCTGCATTGACACCTGTAAGTTCGGCGCCATCTCGAAAAACTAATCAGGGGGAATCGAATAATGGATATGATCACTCTTACCATCGACGGTATTCAGGTAAGCGTCCCCGCCGGCTCGACCGTTCTCGAGGCTGCGAGAGCTGCCAACGTCAATATACCCACGCTCTGTTATCTGCCCGAAGTGCAGCAGATCGGCGCCTGCCGTCTGTGCCTGGTGGAAGCCACCGGCACCAGAGGCTTCGGCGCGGCCTGCGTGCTGCCCGCCACCGACGGGATGGTCGTCAAGACCAACACCCCCGAGATCCGGGAGCAGAGAAAGATCAACCTGGAGCTGCTGCTCGCCAACCACAACCGCGAGTGCACCTCCTGCATCCGCAGCGAAAACTGCGAATTCCAGGCGCTGTGCCGCGAGTACGGCGTGAACGATTACCCGTTTGACGGCGTGAAGACCCCCACCACCATCGACGAGGTCTCCCTGTCCATCGTCCGCGACAACTCCAAGTGCATCAAGTGCCGCCGCTGCGTCGCCACCTGCAACAAGGTGCAGAAGATCGGCGCCATCGGCGCCTCGAAGCGCGGCTTCAACACCACCATCGGCTCGGTCTTCGGCAGATCTCTCGCCGACAGCCCCTGCGTCAACTGCGGTCAGTGCATCCTGGCCTGCCCCACCGGCGCTCTGCATGAAAAAGAGAGCATCCAGGAGGTCTGGGACGCCATCGCCGATCCCGCGAAGCACGTGGTCGTGCAGCCGGCTCCCGCCGTGCGCGCCACCCTGGGCGAGGAATTCGGCCTTCCCATGGGCACCCCGGTCACCGGAAAGCTTGCCGCGGCTCTGAAGAGACTCGGCTTTGACAAGGTCTTCGACACCAACTACGGCGCCGACCTCACCATCATCGAAGAGGGCAACGAATTCGTGCACCGTCTCAACGATCCGAACGCCGTCCTGCCGATGATCACCTCCTGCTCGCCGGGCTGGATCAAGTACTGCGAGACATTCTTCCCCGAATTCATTCCGAATCTTTCCTCCTGCAAGTCGCCGCACGAAATGCTGGGCGCCATGATCAAGAGCTACTACGCCGAAAAAGAAGGCATCGATCCGAAGAGCATCTTCGTGGTCTCGGTGATGCCCTGCACGGCCAAGAAGTTCGAGGCGAAGCGCGCCGAGCTTGCGAACGTCGACGGCCTTGCCGACGTGGACGCCGTCCTGACGGTGCGTGAGCTTGCCCGCATGATCAAGCAGGCCGGCATCGACTTCGCCCGCCTCCCGGACGAGGACTTCGATTCCTTCTTCGGCGCCTCCTCCGGCGCGGCCGACATCTTCGGCGCCACCGGCGGCGTTATGGAAGCGGCTCTCCGCTCGGTTTACGAGATCGTCACCGGCGAGACTCTGGAAGACGTCAACTTCACCGCGGTGCGCGGCATCGAAGGCGTCAAAGAGGCTGAGGTCGACGTAGGCGGCACCCTCGTGAAGGTCGCCGTGGCCAACGGCACCGGCAACGCGGAAAAGCTTCTCAACGCGGTCAAGAGCGGCGAAAAGCAGTATCACTTCATCGAGGTCATGGGCTGCCCCGGCGGATGCGTCTGCGGCGGCGGTACCCCGATCGTCTCCTCCAAGGATCGCGCCTACCTCAACGTCAAGGCTGAAAGAGCCAAGGCTCTCTATCAGATCGACGCCGGCAAGGCGATCCGCAAGTCGCATCAGAATTCCTCGGTCATGGCGCTTTACGGCGAAGGCTCCTACCTCGGCGAGCCCAACGGCCACAGAGCGCACGAGCTTCTGCACACCCACTACGTGGCGCGCAAGAAGTACGAGGAGAAATAAGCTTCTTCCTTCCCTGAAAGAATAGAAGTCTCCCCGCCCGGATCCCCGGGCGGGGAGACTTGCCTTTCTATGAAGAGAAGCTTTCTTCTTTCAGATCGGAGCCTGACGGATCAGGAAGATTAACGGCTTTTGCTCAATCAGATATCTGGAACACTTTCGTGACGGTGTTTTTGTTGAAGCTGATAAACTCGGTTACCTCAACTTCTACATCGCTTTCCGTGTCATTCAGTTCGTAAGCGACTTCGACGTCAAGGGCAACACCGGTACGGATATCTTTGCTCTGATTATCCGAACTGTATTTGGCTGAGTCATCAACAAAAATAGCCTTGTTCAATCCTACTCCGTTTTGATACGCTTCATCGTTCAGTGCGACCATAAAGCTTGTGGCATTCTCGCCATTATTGGTAAAGCCATAGGTCACGATGATGACGGGCTTTCCTTCAATGTCTTCGGCGAGGCGGGAACTCTTGATTTCGACTTTATAGTTTCCAAGAACGCCGGTACCTTCTTCAACCGGAGCGTCGGGTTTTTCTGCTTTTTCAGCGGAAGATGTACTGCTGCTTGAAGAAGTGGAAGTATTAGTTGAGTCACTGGAATTACTTGCGACAGCCATTAGTGTAAATAGAGACACGATCAGAACCGTCAGTATGATGCGAAGCGTGTTTTTCATGATAAAGTTTCCTCCCAAAAGAAATTATTAAAACGGCGATCAATCCCGCCGCAGGATACAATAGAACGTCTTTGAAGTCAAAAGTTCCGGGGAAAAAGCCAATCCCCTGACCGATTTCCCAAAAAAGGCTTACAGCAGCTTGAAGAATGAAAGCGGTATAAGTTTTTTCCCACGTAAAAAACATAAGCATGTACAAAGCATATGCCCATAAAAAGTCCGCGGCATAATACCTTATGAGAAGGGATACGAGAGATTGTTCCGGCCGAAGGATGGGTAGATCAAGAGTCAGGTGAAACCCCATAGGATCATCCTGATACAGAAATACGTAAAGAAACCCACCGATGGCGAGAGCGATAATTGCATGTATGACAGGTGCTTTATAGAGTCTTTTCACGGGTGAACCTCCGTGGGAGTTATTCATAGATTAACACAAATGTATTCAAATGTCAACATATGTATTCAAACATAGAAACAAAAAAACATACAATATTCCGGGAGGAGGATATTGTATGTCTGACGTGTTTTTGGACCCGGTGGCGGTGGGTGAGGCGATCGCGGAGATGAGAAGGCAGAAGGGACTTTCCCAGGAGGTGGTGAGCGGGCTTGCCGATATCGGCAGGACCCACCTGAGCGCCATCGAAAGGGGAGAGAGGAAGCCGACGCTGGAAACGCTCTTCCGGATCAGCAGAGCGCTGGGCGTCTCGCTGACGGACATCGCCGGGGAAATCGAAAAGAGGCTCGGAGACCGATAAGATGCGCTGAAGAAGAACGCAACGCAGCCGGATCCGGCACGCGGCCTGGACCCGGCTGCGTTTTGAGCTCCGGGCATATAAGAAAACAGGAAGGCGGGACCCTCGCGGTCCCGCCTTCCTGCTTATATCGACGCTTTACATTTCCAGGATGAACTTCATGATATCGTCCTCCGAGCCGGGGAGGTATTCGTGCCCGAAGTCGGGGTAGAGGACGACCTCCTTTTCGCTTTCGATGCGGTTGTAGGCCGCGAACTGGCTGGAGGGCGGGCAGATGGTGTCCATCAGGCCGGTGTACATCCGCACACGGCAGCGGATGCGGTGGGCCAGGTTGTGGTTATCCACATAACCGAGCCGGGTGAAGGTCTCCTTCTCGCGCGCGTGGGTGGGATCGGTGTGACGGAAAAACTCTTTCACGTCGACGTAGGCATCCTTCGCGAGGTCCATTTCCCAGACTCTGCGGTAATCCGAAAGGAAGGGATAGACCGGGGCCGCGCGGTTCAGGGTCGGGGTCAGGGCCGCGCAGGCGAGGGTCAGCCCGCCGCCCTGACTGCCGCCGGTGGCGGCCACGCGGGTCTCGTCCACGTAGGAAAGAGCCATCACGATGCGGGCCAACTGGGCGCAGTCGAGGAAGACGTTGCGGAAATAGAGCTTTTCGGGGCTTTCGTCCTCCAGACCGCGGATGATATGTCCGTTCAGGGTGTTGCCCTTGACCGGCACCGGGTCCTCTGAAAGACCGCCCTGCCCGCGGCAGTCGAGAGCCGCCACCACGTATCCCGCGCCGACGTAGCCGAGCTTGGAGGAGAAGGATCCCGAATCGCCCGAGTATCCGTGGAACATCAGGACGGCGGGCAGCTTTCCCTCGCGCCGCGCGGGGCGGAGGAATTTGGCGTGGACGCGCGCGCCGCCCATCCCGGTGAACCAGAGATGGTAGCATTCGGCGCCGGGCGCCTGAAACGCGGCGGGCTCCAATTCGTAGTCGACGCCGAGGGATTCCATCTCAGAGAGAGACCGGTTCCAGAATTCGTCCAGGTCGGCGGGGCATTCGTTGAGACCGCGGTATTCGCGGAGCTCCTCCAGAGGCATGTCGATCAAAGACATAATCGTCACTCCTTATTTTTGATGATCCTTTTCGCGGATCTCGCTGCGCTTGATCTTGCCGGAAATGGTCTTCGGAAGCTCGGTCACGAACTCCACCGCCCGGGGGTATTTATAAGGCGCGGTGTGGCTCTTGACGTAATTCTGAAGCTCTTTTTTCAATTCCTCCGAGGGCTCGTAGCCGCGGGAGAGGACGATGGTGGCCTTGACCACCTGTCCCCTGATCGGGTCGGGGACGCCGGTGACCGCGCATTCCAGGACCGAGGGGTGCTCCATCAGGACGCTTTCCACCTCGAAGGGGCCGATGCGGTAGCCGGAGGATTTGATGATGTCGTCGGTGCGGCCCACGTACCAGAGGAACCCGTCCTCGTCGGCCCAGGCGGTGTCGCCGGTGTGATAGAAGCCGTCGCGGATCACGGTATTGAGAAGGCCGGCCGTGTCTTTATAATACCCGGAGAACATGCCGCAGGGCTTGCCGCCGTGGATGTCGATGACGATCTCGCCCACGACGCCCGGCGGGCAGGGCTTTCCGTCGGGACCCACCACCCTCAGGTTGTAGACCGGGGAGGGCTTTCCCATGGAGCCGGGACGGTTTTTCATCCAGTAGAAATTCGCCACGGTCAGGGTGGTCTCGGTCTGGCCGAAGCCCTCCATCAGGGAAAGACCGGTGGCCTTTTTGAACTGGTCGTGCACCTCGGGGTTCAGGGCTTCGCCTGCGGTGGTGGCGTGCTTGAGGGAGGACAGGTCGTATTTCGAAAGATCCTCCTTGATGAAGAAGCGGTAGATGGTGGGCGGCGCGCAGAAGGTGGTGATCTTGTAATCGCCGATCTTTCGGAGCAGGTCGTCGGCGTGGAACCGGTCCATGTCGTAGACGAAGACCGCGGCCTCCATGAACCACTG
>CACYBP010000144.1 GCA_902772625.1 Oscillospiraceae bacterium | reverse complement strand
CGGCAAGACCTGGAAAAACTGGACGGGCAAGACCGCGGCCTCGGTTTCGGTCACCGTCACGACTCATAACGACGGGTGCCGGTACCGCGTGACCGTTTCCAACAAAGCCGGGAGCGTCACCTCCAACGCCGTGAACCTGACCGCGATCACGCCTCCCGTCATTTCGGCGCAGCCGAAAAACGCCTCGGCGGCAAAAGGCTCCACCGCCTCCTTCAAAGTCGGCGTTCAGGGCTCCGGTCTCACCTACCAGTGGCAGTACAGCAAGGATTCCGGCAAGACCTGGATCACCTGGTCCGGAAAGACCTCGTCAAGCGTCACGGTCAACGCGAAGAATAACTCCGGCTGGCTCTACCGCGTGATCGTCAGGAACGTCGCGGGAAGCGTCACTTCCTCGGTCGCGAAGCTCACGGTCAAATAAACGCGTCTTTCGCCGCCCGGCTTTTGCCGGGCGGTTTTTTCATGCCGGTCCCATCACGAAACGTGTGATCCCCTCTTGACAAAACAGACGTTCGGCGATAGAATAAAACAAACGTTTGTATTCCCGGAAGCCGGAAAGGAGGGATGGCGCGTGGATCTGATGGAAAAGCTTACGATCCTTTCGGACAGTGCGAAGTACGACGCCGCCTGCACCTCCAGCGGGACCGACCGCTCCGGGAAGGGGAGCGTCGTCGGCTCGGCGGTCTCCTATGGGATCTGCCATACCTTTACCTCCGACGGGCGGTGTGTGTCGCTTCTGAAGGTGCTGTTTTCCAACGCCTGCATCTACGACTGCAAATACTGCGTGAACCGCGTCTCCAACCACCGGGCCAGGCGGGCCTCCTTCACGCCCCGGGAGCTGGCCGATCTGACCCTCGCCTTTTACCGCCGGAATTACATTGAAGGGCTTTTTCTCTCCTCCGGGGTGGTGCGTTCCCCCGACCACACCTCCGAGCTGCTTCTGGAGACCCTTCGGCTCCTCAGAGAAGAAATGGGCTTCGGCGGGTATATCCACGTCAAGGCCATCCCCGGCACCGACCCGCGCCTTCTGGACGCCATCGGCCTTCTCGCCGACCGGATGAGCGTGAACATCGAGCTGCCGAGTCAGAAAAGCCTTCTGACCCTGGCCCCCGACAAATCCAAGACCGACATTCTCAAGCCCATGCGCCACATCGCCGACCGGCGCGAGGAGAACCGGAACGAGCTTGTCAAATATCGAAAAGCCCCAAAATTCGTCCCCGCCGGGCAATCCACCCAGATGGTGGTGGGCGCGTCGCCCGAAAGCGATTACCAGATCCTGCATCTCACCGAATCGCTTTACCGCTCCTATCAACTAAAGCGCGTCTTCTTTTCGGCCTATATTCCGGTCAGCGACGACCGGAACCTGCCCTCTCCCGACACCAAGCCGCCGCTTCTGCGGGAACACCGGCTTTACCAGGCCGACTGGCTCCTCCGGTTTTATCACTTTACCGCTTCGGAGATTCTGGACGAGGCGCATCCCAATTTCAACCCGGTCCTGGATCCCAAATGCAACTGGGCGGTCAACCACATGGAGCTCTTTCCGGTGGAGATCATGCGCGCCCGGGAGGAAGAGCTTCTCCGGGTGCCGGGCATCGGTCCCAGAAGCGCGAAACGGATCCTTTCGGCCCGGCGGGCGGGAAGGCTGGATTTCAAGGCGCTTTCCCGCCTCGGCGTGGTGATGAAAAGAGCCCAGTATTTTATCACCTGCTCCGGAAAGCTCCCGGAAGGGCTTCGCGTCACCGACGACGCGATCCTCCGGGCCCTGACCCCGGCCGGGACCTTCGAGCTTCTTTCCCCCGCGCCGGAGCAGCTCACCCTGATCCCCGAGGGGATCCCCGCCGAGGAGGTGCGCCTGTGCCTCAAAGCGTAGACCTCGTCTATCTCTATGACGGAAGCTACGAGGGGCTTCTCACGGCGGTTTTCACCGCCTTTCTCCGCCGGGAGAATCCGGCGGATATCCTCTCCTTCGACGCGCCGCGGCCCCTGTGTCCCATCCTGAACGTCAGGACCGATCCTGCTCTGGCCGACCGGGTGACCCGGGGACTCCGGGAAAAGGCCGGGAACCGCACCGAGGCTCTGGTCCGGTTTGCGTTTCTCACGGTCCTGCCCTCAAAAGAGCTGCGGATCCTTTCTTTCATCCGCAAAGCGATGAAGACCGGCCCCGCGATCGTGCGGATGCTTTCGGACGACGCGGTGTATCCTCTCTTCCGCGCGGTGGGACACGCCCGGGAAGAAGCCCATCTTTTCACCGGCTTTCTGCGCTTTTCGGAGACGAACGGCGTCCTGTACGCCGTGATCGACCCCAAAAACCGGGTGCTCCCTCTGATCGCCGATCATTTTGCCGACCGGTTCCCGCACGAGACCTTTCTGATCTGGGATTCCACCCACGGGGAGGCGATGCTCTGCCGGGAGGGGGAATATACCATCGTCGCCGCGGGCGACTTCACGCCGCCCCCGCCCGACCGGACCGAAAGAGAGACGCGCGCCCTCTGGTCCCGCTTTTTCGAGACCCTCTCCATCGAAGCGCGGTATAACCCCGCCTG